>JACAFA010000277.1 GCA_013388525.1 Ignavibacteriaceae bacterium
CCCAAAAGCAGCAATCATTTGGTTATAAACGTTACAGCAACCGAAGAAAACGTTATCATCCTAAACCTAACCAATCTATTGTCTCTGAAAGGACAAAATCTTCATTCAAAAAAATTTCTATTGTGATTCCACTTTACAACGAAGAAGAATCAGTTATACCGTTAAGCCACGAGTTAAGAAAAGCATTGAGCAGATTAAACACTAATTATGAAGTGATTCTTGTTGACGACGGAAGCACTGATTTATCACTTCAAAAACTTAAAGAGATTACCAGGACTGACAATCGTTTCAGATATATAAGCTTCAGAAAAAATTATGGTAAGTCAGCTGCTTTGCACGTTGGGTTTAAAGCTGCAACAGGTGATGCAGTTGTAACGATGGATGCTGATCTTCAGGATGATCCTCAGGAAATTCAGAATCTTTTAAAAAAACTGGAAGAAGGATATGATCTCTGTTCCGGCTGGAAAAAGAAAAGGCAGGACCCGATTGTTAAAAAATTATCTTCAAAATTTTTCAACTTTGTTACAAGAGTAATTAGTGGTATTAAAATTCACGACTTCAACTGCGGTTTGAAAGCTTACAAAAAGGAAGTTGTTGAAAATGTCAGAGTTTACGGAGAGCTTCATCGTTATATTCCGGTACTTGCAAAATGGCAGGGATATTCTATTACCGAAGTTCCTGTGATGCATCATCCGAGAAGATATGGAAAAACAAAATTCGGCGTTACCCGTTTCTTTAAAGGTTTTATTGATCTTGTAACAGTTACATTTGTTACACGGTACATAAAACGCCCGATGCATTTCTTTGGTTTTCTTGGTGCACTGGCATTTCTCATCGGTTTTATTATTCTTGGATATTTGACCATGCTTTGGATTCAGGGACATTCGTTGAGCAACCGTCCAATGATTTTTCTCGGTATGCTGTTGATAATAGTCGGTGTTCAATTATTTGCAGTAGGTTTACTTGGAGAAGTTATTGTCCACAATACAATGGATGACAGGGAATACGTTATTAAAGATAAAAGTTAGGATGGAAGATGTGTGATGTAAGATGTATGATGGAAGAGTGAAGAAGTGAAATACTCAGAAACATATTTCCATTCAGGAATATTAAAAATTTTAATAAGTCTATTTCTCCTGCTTGATACATGAATGATATGCAATAACATCAACCATCTCCCATTTTCCATCATCCATTGTTAAGATGTACTACGATCCAATTAAAAACATTTTTGCGGATACTATCCGAAAGTTTCCTTTCCTCAGAATTCTCTTTTATAAAATTCTTGATCTGATGTTTCTGCGTTCCTGGTATGTCAGGAGAGAACTTAAGGCATTGAGACGAAAATTTAGTTCAAATAAAATTGAGATTTATGATGCTGGTTCTGGTTTTGGGCAGTATACATACTTTATGACTGCACATCTCAAACCTTGTAATATTTTTACCATTGATGTTAAGGAAGACTGGATAACTGATTGTCAGATTTTTTTTCGTCAAAAGAAAATTGAAAATGTTTCCTTTGCGGTTGAAGACTTAACAACTATCAACCATCAAAATAAATTTGATTTGATTGTTTGTGTTGATGTAATGGAACACATTGCTGAAGATCGAAAAGTTTTCAGCAATTTTTATTCTGCTCTGAAAAAAGGAGGCTATCTTCTAATTAATTCACCATCAATATTTGGCGGAAGCGACGTTCATGATGAAGATGAAGAAAGTTTTATTGGTGAACACGCAAGAGATGGTTACTCAAAAGAAGATCTTGAAGCAAAACTTCATCCGCTGGGATTTTCTACTTATAAATCAAGATATACTTACGGCTTTTGGGGAGATAAAGCCTGGCGATTAGGAATAAAGTATCCGATACTTTTACTCAATATCTCAAAACTGTTTCTTCTGATTTTACCTTTATATTATCTGGTAACTTTTCCTTTCACTTTAATAATGATGAACCTTGATTTTTGGACTGAAAATAAAACAGGTTCAGGTATAAATTTCATTGCCAAAAAAGAATAAAAATATTCAGGATAATATGTCAGCAAAAAAAACTACCAAATCAATTAAACCAGCTAAAAATGAAAAGTCAACGTTACTTTCATCATTTAGTCTGAGCAATTACATCCCCGAAAAATATCACATCTTGGTTTTTGCATTGGTGATATTAGCTCTGTTTCTCTTTTTCTTTTCACCGCTTTATTTCGGAGGAAAGACTTTTCAATCAGGTGATATTATAACCAGCATGAGCGCTAAAACCTACCTTGAGAATCATACAGGCGAATTCACACTTTGGAATCCTTATGTTTTTGGTGGTATGCCTGCTTATGCAATTGCTGCTGGTTACAAATGGTTTAATCTGATATGGGTCACAGTTGATTCAGTGCGTAAAGTTTTCAGCAGTCCGTTTGTGGTTGATTATGCAAAATGGACTTTTTATTTACTTGCACTTGCTTATACAATGTTCATCTTCTTTTACCATAACACGAAGAATAAACTTGTTAGTTTAATGGTTGCTGTTGCTTCAGCATTCAGCACAGGGTTGATTGTATTTCTCTTTATAGGTCATGTTACAAAACTTACTTCTTTATGGGTTTTCCCCGTACTTTTCCTGTTGCTTTTTAATTTTCAGAAACGAATTAAATTGTTAGAACTTTTTCTTCTGATCTTTTTCATGGATGTTATGTTTCTGGGATGGCACGTTCAAATTATATTCTACATCTTTTTTGCAGTGATGATTTATTTCATCTATTTCTTCTTTAGATCAATCAGAATAAAAGATAAGCTGCTTACAAACCAACTTTTAAAATCACTTGCCGTTTTTGTTTTAGCTGTTGTTATCGGACTTTTGATTCAATCAGATAATCTTACTCAAGTTTATGAATACACACCATTTTCAACAAGAGGAACAGAAAGTATTCTCGAAAAAGGAACCAATCCGACACAACAATCAGAGTCAGATTTTTATCAATATGCAACCAACTGGTCATTCTCTCCCGGTGAAGTTTTAACTTTTATTATTCCATCGTTCTATGGATTTGGAAAATCAACTTATCAGGGACCACTCTCACAAAATCAACCGGTAGAGGTAAACACTTACTTCGGGCAGATGCCTTTTGTAGATGTTGCAATGTATATGGGAGTTATTATTTTCTTTCTTGCGTTGTTTTCGATGATTGTCAATTGGAATAATCCTATGGTTAGATTCTTTACCATTCTTTCTGTAATTGCTCTATTGATTTCTTTTGGAAGAACATTTCCGTTAGTATATGATCTGATGTTCAACTATTTCCCGTTCTTTGATAAATTCAGAGTTCCTTCGATGATACTGGTACTTGTGCAATTGAGTTTTCCGATACTCGCTGGTTTAGGATTAATTAAAATTATTTCTTTGAAAGAAAATCCGGATGAAAGGATTGCGAAAATAATCCGAAACACTTTTTATGTATTTGCCGGAATTTTTATTCTGACATTACTGCTTGGTTCACCAATTAAAGAATGGTTCATTTCGAGAGCAGCAAGTGATCCTCAGAAAGGTGCACGACTTCAGGCAATTCACGATTATATGGGCGATATGTTTCTTGCCGATATTCGTTTTGCTTTCTTTTTTGCTTCTGCAACATTCGGACTTGCGTTTGCTTTCGTTCAAAGAAAACTGAGCGCAGATTTAATGATCATTGCTATAATAGTTATGGTTGTAGTTGATTTATTCAGGATTAATTATCGAGGTGAGACTTTCACTGATAATTCAAGCATCGAACAGCTATTTAACAAACCTGATTACATTCAGGCAATTGAGAATACCGGTGATAAATCAATTTACAGAGTTTTGAATTTGAAACAGGATGGTTCGATCGGATCATTAAATCAAAACGCCAACTATCTGTCTTACTTTTTAATGTATGATATTTACGGTTATTCAGGAATCAAACCGCGAGCAATTCAGGATTATTATGATATTCTCGGTTCACCAGCCAATCCAACTTTCTGGAGAATGCTTAATGTGAAGTACATTATTTTTGATAAGGAATTTAATTCTCCCGACCTTCAGCTCATTTACTCAGGCAATAAATCTTTCGTTTATTTAAACAAAAATGCTTTACCACGAACATATTTTGTGAATCAGGTTGCTAAAAAATCAGCTGTAGAAATAATAAATATGGTAAAGAATACACAGTTCGATCCTGCACACATTGCTTTTACAGAGGAAGAATTAACAGGTATTGAAACACCTGACAGCACTGCATTTGTCAGAATAGAAAAGTTTGAAGATGAATTTATTCAATTAGATGTAAATGCAAGCGGAAATAATTTTTTATTTCTTGGTGATACTTATATGACCGGTGAAACCGATTACAAATTATTGAAAGTTTACACTGGCTGGAAAGCATTTGTTGATGGCGCAGAAACAAAAATTTACCGTGCAAACCACGGCTTCCGCGGAATAGTTGTTCCAAAAGGAAATCATAAAATCGAATTTGTTTATCGCCCTGAATCATTCGTGATTTCCAAATATCTTTCTCTTACTTTCAGCTCGATTACTTTGCTGGGAGTGATAATTGGTATCGGAATAAATTCAAGAAAAAAGTTTTTGGGGAAAGAAAAGACTTGAATGATACTCAGGGAAAAATAGAAACCAAGATTGATTTCTCATCTGACTCATTCAAAAAATATTTAGCCAATACTTCTTGGCTCTTCTTTGAAAGATTTCTTCGGATGGGGATTTCTTTCGTCGTTTCGATTTTTGTGGTCAGATACCTTGGCCCAAAAGATTTTGGTTTGTACAGTTACGCATTAAGTTTCTTCTGGCTTTTTGGTTCATTTAGTTCATTGGGGCTTGAATCAATTACAACCCGCGAAATAGTAAAATCCCCGGATAACAGAGATATAATAAACGGCACTGTATTTTTTCTCAGGTTAGCCGGAAGTATTGTAGCAATATTTCTGCTTGCTGTAACATTAATAATTATAAGAGAAGAACCATATACAGCATTACTGATACTCATCGGTTCAAGTACATTTATTTTCCAATCTTTTTCTGTAATTGAATATTACTTTCGTGGAAAGGTAGAAGCAAAGTATAACGCATTTGCTTTATCTGCATCAGTTATACTTTCGTCATTGCTGAAGATAATCTTCATATTGATCAAAGCACCACTCATTTACTTTATAGTTGCAGCCGTATTTGAGTACTTTGCTTTAGCTATCGGGCTGATAGCAGTTTATCATCACAATAAACTTTCCATCTTTAACTGGAAGTATTCAAAAAAAATCGCCACTTCATTATTAAAAGATTCCTGGCCTCTTGCATTATCAGGTGTTGTTGTAATGATTTATATGAGAATAGATCAGGTAATGATAAAAAATATGATGAGTGTAGAAGCTGTTGGTTATTACTCGGCTGCTGTAAGATTATCTGAAGCCTGGTATTTCATTCCTGTTACATTGTGCAATTCAATTTTTCCGGCAATTGTAAATGCAAAAAATGTAAGTGAGGAGTTTTATAACAATCGTATGCAGAAGCTTTACGACCTTCTTACCTGGCTTGCAATTGGTATAGCAATTCCTGTTACAATATTTTCTGATAAGATTATTTTGTTACTATTCGGGAATGAATTCGCTTCAGCAGCGCCGGTATTAACAATTTACATTTGGGCAGGAGTGGCAGTTTTTTTAGGGGTTGCAAGCAGTCAGTATTTGATTAATGAAAATTTGACGAAGCTGTCATTCTATAGAACATTTGTTGGGATGGTATTAAATGTTGCATTAAATCTTTATCTTATTCCATTGTATGGTATTGTTGGAGCAGCATTTGCAACATTGATTTCTTATACTCTGGTTACATTTATGCTTGCATTTCATAAAAAATTCAAGAATCAGTTCATTATGATGATCAGATCGATTTTTATGATTTCACTTTTAGGATATATTAAAAATGTCATTGTCCGTAAAAGATAAAGTCAAAACCCTGTTCAAATTAATTTCCGAACCAGGAGTATTCTACTCATTAATTTCCTTGAGAGCCTGGGGGTATCTTTTAGACATGGGTTGGTTTAATTCTTTTAAGTCAGGAAAACCTGTAGATAAAGATAATAACCCAATTCCATGGTTTACTTATCCGGCAAATGAATTTTTATCAGAGCGCCTAAATAAAAAAATGAATGTTTTCGAATTTGGGAGCGGAAATTCAACTTTATTTTTTGCTGCGAGAGTTAATCAAATTACTTCTGTTGAACATAATAAAGAGTGGTATGAAAAGATTTTAAAAAATGTAATTGCAAATTCACGCACCATTTTTGTAAAAGCTGATAACCCAAATGAATATCTCAGTGCCTTAACTCAAGTTGATCAAAAGTATGATATCATTATTGTTGATGGTATTTACAGAAACGAATGCTTAATTGAATCAATTAATTATTTGACCGATGGTGGAATAATAATTTTAGATGATTCAGAAAGGCCTGAATATTCCATGGGAGTAAATAGAATCCTGGCGAATCAATTTAAAAGAATTGATTTCTGGGGAATATCTCCTGGATATTTGTATAGAAAGTCAACAAGTATTTTTTATAAAAAGATTAATTGTCTTAGCATTTAAGATGGAATTAGCTCCAATAGTTCTCTTCGTTTACAATCGTCCTGAACATACAAGAAGGACAGTTGAGTCTTTGTTACGAAATAATCTTGCAGGCAAATCCAGGTTGTATATTTTTTCCGATGGTGCTAAACGTAAAAAAGATGAACCAAAAGTTTATGCTGTAAGAGAATTTATAAAAGGTATATCAGGATTCGGTAAGATTGAAATCATACTGAGGAAAAAAAATCTTGGTCTGGCCAGTTCGGTTATTTCAGGAGTCAACGAAGTATTTCAATTTTCTGACAGATTAATTGTGTTAGAGGATGATATAGTTACTTCACCTTCATTTCTTAATTTCATGAATGAATCTCTTGATTTCTATCGTTCAAATAAAAGTATATTTTCAATTTCGGGTTTTACTTATCCGATTAATTTTATTAAAAAATATTGCAAAGATGTTTTCATATCATATCGACCATCATCCTGGGGTTGGGCTACCTGGAGCGATAGATGGTATAAAGCAAAATGGGATAAGAACGCTTTTAGTTTGTTCCTGAATGATAAATCACTTCAGGAGAAATTTAACAGGGCTGGCGACGATCTTACACCAATGTTATTTAACCAGATCAAAGGCAGAATCGATTCCTGGGCGATAAGATGGGCTTACGCACATTTCGAAAATAACGCTTACTGTTTATTTCCAAAAATATCTCTCTGTAGAAATATCGGTATGGACAGCAGCGGGACACATTCATCAACATCAAATAAATATGATGTAAAATTGGATGAGTCTTATCGACAGTTTGTTTTAATTAGCGATCTTGAGATAGAGGACGAAATTTTCAGAGAAATAAAAGATCTTTTTAAACTTTCTCTTTTAAGGCGAATGATAAATTTTTTCAAGATGAAGTTTTAAAAAGTAATTCGGCAAAGTAATCAAGTATTGTGTATAGCCTTTTTGTAGGCGTTAAGGAAATTATTAGAGTAGTCAATTTTTTGAAATTCATTCATCTTATTTAGTGAATTTTGAATATTTCTCTCTCTGAATTTTTCATCGTTTAATCCCGCTTTTATTTTTGCAGCAATCTCGGTTTTATCATTTGGATTAAATATAAAATTACTGTCACCAATTGTTTCCGGCAAAGAGGTTACATTTGAACAAACAACCGGAACTCTGTATCTCATTGCTTCATATAAAGGTCCGCTGCCTGCTTCATACAAAGTAGGAATAACAACAAGGGATGAGTTTTTATACAGGCTTATTAAATCTTCCTCGGGAACAATCCCTAAAAAAAATACTACCCCCGATAAATTAAGTTCTCCTACTCTTTTTTCAATAGTTGAATAAAATTCTGTTTTGTTGCCTGTACATACAAGCTCGAAATCAAAACCTTCATCTCTGATTTGTTTAACTGCTTCAAGAAGAGCGGGGTGATTCTTGTGTTCCCAGGTAGCAGCAGGATAAAGAATAAATTTTTTTTTAATGTTATATTTTTTTTGTGTTTGATCCCAGCTCACTTCTTTTTTACTTAAAAACCAATTATCAGAAAAAGGTGGCGGACAAACTGAAACCTTTTCAGGCGCTGTTTTGAAATATTTTACGATGTCGTTCTTCACGTGTTCAAACGAGACTATTATGTGTTCGGAATCCTGAACAGCTATTTTATTATTTATTCGTCTGTGCAATCTTTCTCTTAGCGAAAAGTAATTAGGGAAATGATATTCCTGCAAATCGTGCATTGTAATAATTATCGGAACACTTATTTTATAAATTGGTGAGTATTGGATCGGAATGTGTAGTAAATCAAAATCTTCCGGGCTTAGAATTTTTTTATAAGGATTGATTACTGAAATTGAATTCTTTAAATGATCAAAAAATCTTTTAGCTACAAATAAATTCTGAACTAACTGTACAATTAAATAAAACCCAAACCAAACAACCATTCTTAATTTTACAATAAAATTCTTTCGGTCTATGGTTCTGATTTCAATCTTTTTAATGTCTTTAAATTCGGTTAAAGACTCTGCCACATTGTTCGATGTGATGATAATGATTTTTTCAATCTGAGGAGAGTTAACAAGCAGCCTTAACACACCAATTGAATAAGTAAAAATACCACCGGCAGATATTGTAGTGTGGTGGATGTAGTAAGCGATTTTCATTCGGAAAGATTAGTTAGTAAGTTTTTTGTGATAAATTAAATGACCATTCTTTTCATCTATTCCAACTTTAATAAATCCAAACTTTTCATATACTTCTTTAGCGATTGTATTCTCAGGATGAACTTTTAGCATTAGTGTTTTGATATTATTCAGCTTACAAACCGAAAATGCATGATACAAAGTTAACTTTGATAATCCTTTGTTTGCATAATTCGAGGAAATCCAGACTCCGTACGAAGGTATATCATAACCCTGATCAAATCCTCTTAACATATAAAAACCAATCAGTTCTTTATTAAGAAATAACCCGAAGAATTTATCTGCTTTTTTCTTGTTCAAAATGTCTTTGATTGTAGTTTCCGAAAAATCAAAAGGAATAAAATGCTGAATATAATTTCTGTTTTCTTCACGTAACTTCCTGGAGAGTACTGATGCGTGGTCAGAAATTAATTCTTTTATTTCGAGACTATTTATTTTCATAAAAATAATCGGAAACTTTTGAGGTAATAAATCGAATATCACTTTCAGAAAGATCCGGATAGCTTGGCAAATTAATTCCTCTTTTACCTAAGTCTTCAGCGATTGGATAACTGTTTCCGTCAATGTACATTGGCATTGTATGCACCGGGTGAAATGTTGGTCTGGTTTCAATTCCAAATTCTTTCAGATAATTCCTTAGTTCAATTCGCTGTTTCTCAGACTTAACCAATATTGTAAACATCCAGTAAGAATGCTTCACCTTTCCAATCTCTTTATGATATTCTAAAGGCAATTCTTTCAATCCATCAATATAATTTTGAGCAACTCTTCTTTTGTTAATTAGTATTTCATTAATTCTTTCAAGCTGTGCGCAACCGATAGCTGCGCAAATATTCGTCATTCTATAGTTGTATCCAATGATATCATGAAAATATTCCTGGTTTTTAGCTAATCCTTGTCCTTTGATTCTGATGGACAAATCAGCCAGGTTATCATCATTAGTGCAAACCATTCCTCCTTCACCGGTTGTAATTGCTTTATTTCCAAAGAAACTAAAAGTTGAAATATCTCCAAATGATCCTGCATGTCTGCCATTATAGAAAGTACCGATGGCTTCCGCACAATCTTCGATAATGAATAATTTATATTTCAATGCAATTCTTTTAATCTCGTCCATCTCACAGGGATGACCATAAATATGAACAGCCATTATAGCTTTTGTTTTTATTGAAATCTTTTCTTCAATTTTTTTTGAGTCGATTTGCCAGGTATCAGCTGCTGAATCAACAAATACAGGTTTAGCACCAGTGTAGTGAATTGCGTTTACAGAAGCTATGTAAGTGAAAGTAGGAACAATTACTTCATCGCCTTTTCCAACACCGAGTGCTAACAATGCAACATGTAAAGCGACGGTTCCATTTGCAACTGCAACCGAATTTTTTATCCCGGTAAAGTTTGAAAAATTGTTTTCAAACTGATTAATGAATTTCCCCTTCGAGGATATCCAGGTTGAGTCAAGACATTCCTGAACATATTTTTTCTCATTCCCACCAAGATTCGGTTGATAAACAGGATATTTATAGCTCATATTAATTTTTTAATTGTTAATCCGATTACTCCGATATCAACAAGTTCATTAATATCATTGAAGTAATCGAACTTTGTTGAAATATAATAAGGATCTTTTACTGTTTCCCAGTAAGAGTATTTAATCCAACGGTTTTTGTATTCCTGATAAAATGCTTTTTCTATACACCCGAAAACTTTCCTGCTAATAATTTCATAATTATTAATCGAAGATAGTAATCTTTCGTCAATTTTTTGTTGATCATAAATTCTCTGGAAAAAATATTCGCCGGATTTTATTTCCGTATTAAGATTGTATTCATCTTTTTGACTGTACTCAATTTCAAACATCTTTTTAACAGGCACAGAGAAAATAAAAAATCCACCCGGTTTTAAAACTCTCCAGATTTCTTTCATCGCTTCTGAATCACCATCTTCTTTAATATGCTCAATAACACTAATCGAAATTACTCTGTCAAAATAATTATCAGGATAATCTAAATTTAATGCATCCATCTGCCTGGCTATATAGTCAGACCTGAATTTATTCTTTGCCGATAATGAAATTACATTATTAAGATCTTTCGGATCGGGATTTATGTAACGATATTCTAATTTAAATTTGTTTGCCTGATAGAATCCGAAAAGATATGGTGATGATATATCAAGGACTTTAATATCATCCTTTAATTGTGAATTTATATTTGCAAAATCAAACTCAAAATATCTTACAATCGAAACGGGGTTAAGCAATAACCTCGGAGAGAGATTTCCTTTGAAAAGCAATTGTTTCGCAATCTTAAAACCAAATTTAGCAAATTCTTTACCTGGAAGTTTTGATTTATTAGTATTGTGCCAAAAGTATAATCTTCTTAATAACAAGATTGGAAGCAGCACTAATACAAGAAGATTTTTCAGAAATGGTTTCATCTTTTATGTATTGAGTTTAGTAATTCAATCATCGCTTCAGTTATTTTCTTCCTCTCAAAACTCTTAACTAAATCCATGTTAGTTGAGAATGTTTCACTACGCCCGAAAAACTCATCTCCACTTTCTTCATATCCAAACATCACTCCTGCATTTGCTTCAGTAATGATCTTCTTAACTTCTTCGTTCCCATCACCAAAAGCAATTATTGGTTTACCCGCCCGTAAGTATTCAAATAATTTTCCGGGGACGTGTCTCGGTTCAGTTGCACAAACTAAAAGATAATTCGCTTTCATCATCTCCTGAAGCATTTCTTTGTAAGGTAAAAATCCTTTGTACTCTGTATATGAATTTAGTCCTGCATTTTCAATCGACTGCTTAATTTCAGATGAGACCGTTCCTATGAAAACCAATTTTAATTTTCTGCCATTGTTAATTTGATTTTTTAATGTTCTCCAAAATTTTTTTGGATTCTGATAATCAAAAATGTTTCCTGCATGAAGGATCACTTCTTCCTTTCCTTCTCCCGTCTTCCATCTTCCATCCGTCTTTGCCAAGGCTTCGCCGGACAAGTCATTCATCCTAAAATCTTCTTCGCTATAACCCCAATACAGAACGTATGATTTATTTTTTATTGCAGGATATTTATTCTCATAATCTTTCTTCATAGTTTCGGTTACAAAAATTGCTGCAGCAGAATTTTGCAGGACAGATTTTTCCAGGCGGTTGTCGATGGATAGTGTCATCTTACTGCGTTTAAAATTTTTATAGTAAGAAATATCAACCCACGGATCAATAAATACGGGAATGTGCGGAATACTGAATTTGGATGCGATCTTTTTTCCAATTAAATGTGTTGTATGTGGCGGACCTACAGAAACTATCGCATTAATATTTTCCTTATTTAAAAAATCTGTAGCGGCTTTGACAGCAGGGAAATACCAGCCAATTCGCGCATCAGGGATGAAGAGATTCATACGAATCCAAACGGATAACCGATGACCAAAGTTTTTATTTATCGTCGAAATTGTTTCCGATACGATGAGCTGCTCATTCTTACTTTTGCCAACCAGTTTTTTATAAACGTTAAACGGTTCAATAGATTTAGCACGAATTACTTTTACATCTTCTGGAATTTCGTTTAGAAAAGTATAGTCTTTTTGAGAAAACGTATCTTCATCAACGGTCAACACTGACGGAATCCATCCAAAAGTGTAAAGATGTTTTATTACTTTTAACGGCCAGTGAATTGATGCTTTACCCGATGGCGGCCAATAATATGTTATAAATAAAATCTTTTTCATAAAAACTTATGCTGTTTTCTCACCAACGAATCGGATTACACTTGCCTCTCCGCTGTGTTTATTACCTTCATAAAGGAACACATTTTTATCTTCAATTAGGACTGTTCTTATCTCTTTAAAGTCATTCTTAATATCTTCAAGAGAATAAAGCATTTCTAAAGCCTGTGGTCCGCCTGAACTTTTTCCGTATTGATTTTTCGAAAAGAGCTCAAGAATTATTCTTCCGCCGGGTTTAAGAGAATCAATAATATTTTTATGAAACTCATTCCTGTGTACTGGACTAAAATGAACGAAGATTACCGCAGCACAATCGTAAAAAATTTTTTTTGGTTTGAATTCCAGTAAGTCAACAATTGAATAGTTAAAATTAACACCGTTTGTCTCAGCAAGTTTTTTTGCTTTCTGCATTGCAACAGGACTTTGGTCAAAAGCATCTACCTGCCAGCCTTGACTTGCAGCATAAACGGCATTTCTTCCTTCACCTTCTCCCGGAAGTATTAATTTACCTGCGGGAAAAACCTTAGCTAATTGTTCTTTAAAGAATTGGTTTGGCTCTGTGCCATAAACATATTCATTAGCTGAATATCGTTCGTCCCAAAAGTTTGCTTTGAAAGTTGCCATAACTCATTTTATTCAATAAACTGTTCAAATTTAGGGATAAAGATTTCTTATAGAAAAATATTAAGTTCAATAGCTCAGAAAGTATTATTGCTAATCATTCATTTTTCTCATGACAATGGTACTCTCTTTCAATATATTTGAGGTGAATTATCAAAGAAATATGATGGACTCAATATTGAAAAATATAGATAGATTTATTGTTGTTGGAGACAGAGTACTTGTAAAACCTCAGGAGGAATCTTCAAGAACTTCAAGCGGATTGTATTTACCTGCCGGGGTTGCAGAAAAAGAACGTGTTCAAAGCGGATATGTTATAAAAGTCGGACCAGGTTATGCAACATCAAGCGAGATAGATGATGAACCATGGAAAGAAAGCACAAGTAAAGTTAAGTATATACCTTTGCAGGCAAGAGAAGGAGACCTTGCGATATTTTTACGAAAGGAAGCAGTCGAAATAGAATTTGATAAGGAAAAATATCTAATCGTTCCTCAGTCTGCGATTTTATTGTTGATCCGTAATGAGGATTTTACGCTTTAGATCCTCACGTAAATTAAGAATCAGTTTACTAAAATATTATTGATTTTAATTTTTCGATTATGATCAACCTACCGTATTGTAATCATAAGTATTGCTAACAACACAGAAACAACCACAACTACTTTGGCAATATTTACGAAACCTTTTTCCTTTGAGGATATAGTTACTTCAAATGCTGGCAGATCTGCAGCAACACCTTTGTTTGGTTTTAAATGCATCATATGTTCTCTCCATTTTGAATAATTGTAATTAATAAATCTTTGACTACTTACTACTCAAACCATGAAACTATTTTGAAACCACCTGTACCCGGATAAAACGGGGGAGACATAAAAGCGAGTCTCCAATCATAACGATACTGTTTTGTAAATCCAGATTTAATAACACCTCCGCTAAATGTTCCCACAGGTTGTCTGTAGTTTTGCTGAATACCACCAAGAAGATTTATGTCTCCACTGACCGGTCTTTTATCATAATTGTATGCACCGAAGCCCCACTTTTCACTAAAGACAGATGCCTGAATATTAATATTATCTTTGTTTGGATCATTTTCGGTTATCCAGACATAATTTTCAGCTATTATGCCAAATAAATCTGTAGATTCCGGGTTTGTCAATGGATTCGTGTTGTAAACTATATCATCATCAAGCCATATAGTTCCTTTACCAGTGGATGTAGTAGAAGAAGAGCAACCTAAAGTATATTTTCCCTTCACGGTTCCTTTAAGGCGTACCACCATATCTTTTGCATAAATAAGACCATTAGGTGCAGCAGAAGGTAGGTAGACAGCAGTATACTTGGACGAATAATTATATTTGTAACGTAATGTATCTTTGTCAAAAACAACATATAGAGTATCATGATCTTTAAATTTAAGTCCATTATCATCTGCTGCAGCTTCCAGATTTTCAACTGCCTGAGTTGGTATCTCTAAATTTTTTCCTGGTTCATATAAACCGGTAATAATCGGGGAATCAGTTGTCTTATTTGTTTTGTATTGTATTGCGCCTTTGTGAGAAGTATGCTTTCCAAGAAATGAAGGATGTAATGCACAACTAAGTTTGTCCTGAGTATGGAAAGGACCCCAGACAGTGTCTTTACCAGTCCACCAGATAATTCCTGTTGACACGGGGCTGGATCTTTCATAAGTAGAATAATATGCATATTCAGAAAAATTACTTGGTGCAATACGTAGCTTAATCTCACTGGTTTTACCAAAGTATGTTCCGCGTGAAATTATTTCGCGAAAACCTAAATCTGCATCTACTACATTTACTGCTACATCGAGATATCCACCCTGAAATGGAATATTATCATAACCAGCATTCCAGGTAGGATTCTGATAAATAGCGTTTGCAGCAATGTTAGCCCCGCTAATTGCAATATTGTGTGCTACGGTTTCTTTCTGATAATTGACATAATTATCTACAGCTCTGTTAGAAATACTTCCAAATTTTTGCCCAACCGCTAAAAGAGTTAAGCTGAAACCGATTACGACAATAAGAATTGCTTTTCCTGACATATTATTAAATCCTTTCTATTTTTCTGTTTTTGATCTGCTTACATTTCTCGATGCTAGTCTGATCTGTTTCCAGAAAGCATTCGAGTATTTTTCATCATATGCTGCTACGTTTTCAACTGTAAGATTTATTTCAATACTTTTTATTAAACCACGGGTTATAACCGGGGTTGTGATGCTGTCATCGTTTACATCAAAGTAAACCATTTCAAAGTTTGTCACTCCCAGGTTTGAAGCAACAGGTGCATCATTATTTTCAACTCTGTATAATATTCTGTCTCTGGGATTTGGAGTTGCCGAACATTCTGAAAGTGGACCGAGATAATAACGGACCGAGTCAAGATTTCCATCATAAGGATAAAGATCAGTATAAAATGATATACTATTTTCATCGGCATAATAAATTGCCTGAGAAGAATTGAAAGGCCTGCCAGTTCGTGGATCTATAATTGGATCCCAAGTATCACAATATCCAATTTTCCTGAAATCAAATTCAATCATTTGAGCTAATGTCAATAAATTTTGCTGTATCGTAAGTTCACCACTGTTGTTATAAGTTTTTTCCGTACTTGCATCACCTAAACGCCAAACTATCATCAATAATATTCCACCTATTATCATTGATCCGACAATATCGAAAAGAGTTGTAAAACCCATCATTTACTCCTGATTAAATTAGAAATACCAATAACTATAAATAGTTGACTGCTTAACCGTATCAGAGGCAACTCCAATAGTCTGGTCATTCATTCTCCACGTTACATCTACGCTTATTTTTTTATTCCAGGTTCGTTTGCTTACTGCTTTATCCAGACTGCTCGGATCGCTCGGATTAGGGTCAACATAAGCTACCTTACACTTCGTGTAGAATACTACTGAGTTTATAGTATCTGTTTGAATGTAATTATTGAAATCATCAAAATCATCAAAGTTAGAAGGATTAGTTTCACTGCCTTCTTTATTGGGTGGATAAGTAAGCGCAGTCTGAAGACAAGGTCCTTCTTTTGTATTTGCATCAAAAAATTTTTCTGTTGCACTTTCTATAAGTGATGTTGCAATTGAATTCGCAATTATTCCGTATTTCGAATCAATCAGCATACTGTCCGTTAAGAGAATATTATTATTAATTCTTAATACTGTAAGTGATAATAATAACATTGCCCCAATTGCGAATAACGTTTGTCCTGTGTTCATGTTTTCTGCATCCTTCTTAAAAAGTTTATTGACCAATAATCTTTAACAACTATCATGCAATAGTTTTCTTTATTATAATTCCTGCGAAAACAGGCTGAAATTGATGAAAGGAATTCTTTAAAAGTAGCAAATGAACGTCATTACTGTCGAACCTGTCAAAGTAGGTTCAACGAATTAATCATTCGATTTTAATCAATTTTCAGAGATTTTTAATTTTTTGTTTAAGAAATGTGAAAATTTTACTTGACAGGTAAGTCGCTTGCAATGAAGTGATTAGGAAAAGAAGCTAAAAATCCAAGTTATAATGGTATTTGATTTGAGAATTTTACAAATAGTTTATTTGATAATAAAAATAACTTCTGTAAAACAAAAAAGGGGAACAAAATGATGTCAAATCAGAATTATTTAAAACTTGTTCAAACTAATTTATTATTTGACTCTATTTCGGAGTCCTTCCTGAAATCTTTCATTAAACCCAAAAACTTATTTACAGTTCGGGAAGGCAGCTTAATTTATTCTTTTGGTGATGAAGCGAAAGACATATATCTGATTTTAGAAGGGGAAGTGAAAATAAAATTCTGTGATAACAGAAATATTAGTTATAAAAGTAACTCTGATTTTGTTGGAGAAAAAGAAATACTTGAAAAAACCAACAGAGTTTCGTTCGCAATTGCTAATAAAGATTGTAAGCTATATCGCATTGATGCTGAAGAACTAAACAATCTTTCCAAACAAAACGATGTAAAATTAAACGAAGCGTTTAACCCAATTTTTGAAGAAGTAACTGAAAGTGTTGAACAACTCGCTTAAGGTAGTTGATCATTTAGATTGACCTGGTGAATTAGCAATTTATTTCATTTTGGAAAATTTGATTAGAACGTTTTGAATGCTGCGAATAAATTAAATGAAACATTCGTGCTTGATGATATATTAGTAATAAATGTGAGTTCTGGGGAATGCACTTTTTAATTTTACCTGCCATCAGATTGGATTAGCTGTTATCAACTTAATTTGATTCAACCTGCTTTCAATTATTTGACGAAGAATAGTTCAATTTATTTAAAATAAAAAAGCGGCTCTGAAGCCGCTTTTGAAAATAATAAATAATTAGTCTTCATACCAGGTAACTACCCGAAAATATTTTGTCCCCGGAAAATAAGGTGGTCTGACCTTTAAAAATCGTTCATCATAATTGTGTACGTAACTATATCCATTTACCGGGACGTACTTACCACCAATTAATTTGTATTTGGCAGTGGGCTGAACTTTTTGTCCAATTATCCCACCTAATAGATTCATCTTATAAGCAGTTGGATAATCAGCGTACTTTTCAATTACTAAGCCATCTTTCTGTGAAAATATTGAAGAATGAATATTAATATCTCCTCGCGAAGCATTATAAGTAACTGTAACTTTATTTTCAGCTACGATTCCCATCATATCATCACTTGAAGGATTAACTAATGGATTTTCAGCATATTCAATACTGTTTGTAATAAAAACCTGTCCGGCACTTGAACTACCTTTTTGAGAAGCAACAATTGTTGCTCTTCCGTTTAGAGTACCTTCTACATAAAAATTACCTTTTTCAACGTAAATAAGTCCATTTGGAGCAAGTGTGTTTAAAGGAACCGTTTTTTCTGCAGTGAAGCTACCGGAACCGATTTTTATTTGATAACTAACATTGCCATCAGCTAAGAATTTTAGATTTACGGTAGTTACTTTACCTGAATTAGTAGTATCCCTGAAAACTTTTCCATTAGTGTAAGCTGCAATCCTCATTTTTGAGGTGTCAAATTCCAACGGTATCGGATCAGTTATTTTTGTGCCACCGAAAAATTCTGGATGAGAGTATTTATCATAAGGTTTAACTCCTTTGGAAGTAGTTGCTGGCCCTAAAAATACCGGATCGCCGTAACAATTAATCCAATCATTTGCATGGAATCTTCCTCTTAATGTGTCACCGGATGCCCACCATACACCACCCATTACATTATAAAAATTTCCGAAAAGTGCAAAGTTCTCTGGTTCTAAAAAAATCTCAACATTTTTAGAAACGCCACGATATGTACCGACGGATTTAATTTTTCTACTATCATATCCAACCTTCGTAATCGTAACTAAATAATTTCCATCTGCGAATTCATCATCTAAGCCGTCCATCCAGTATCTATCTAAGTAGAGCTTATTAATCGCAATATTTGCTCCACTTATTGCAATATTTGACGCTTTGGTTGAATTATAATAATCTATGAAATTTTCGGTCATACCCGAATTACGGTTCAGGATACTGCCACCGACCATAGCGAAAATACCACTGAATAGCATTACTAATATTACTGAAACTTTTCCGCCCATAAGTAATAATCTCCTAGTTTCTTTTTAAATTTTTTGCTGTTACTGTTAATCTACGCCAGTAAGCTTCGTTATACTCTTGATTAAATGCAAAAGGATCTTCAACTCTAAATGATATTTTAATATAAGTAACCAAACCTGACTCTGGTGGTATCATTGGAGTTGATAACATTGTATAAATTCCATCAAGGAATTGGAGTTTGAAATCGGTAATATTATTACTAACCATAAAAGGAATTTCAGAATTGACCTGTCGATATAATATCCTATCCCTGGGATTTGGTGTTCCATTTAATGTAGTTGTATCACTAACGTAGTAGTAAACCGTATCGTAAACACCATCGAAATTACCTGCTGAATCAGCAATATCATATACAATTTTAATAGCTGAACTATCTGCGAGTGTAACTTTCGGAAGATCATTTATATTGTCAGGATTAGAGCAATAGCCAATTTTATTAAAATCATTCTCAAGAATATTAGCAACATTTACTACTTCAACTTGTAAATTAACATCCATCATTGTGGTTACTTCTGTCTTATAAACATTTTCGTTCAATTTCAGGAGGTTCATTAGTATAATACCACCAATAATTGTTGAACTAAGAATATCTAAAATTGTTGAAAAACCCATTTAATTACTCTCCATTTAATTTTATTCTAATAAAGTCCAATAACTAAATACGGTGCTTATTTTCACAGTATCAATCATCGCGTCACTAAATACTGAAACATTTAGTTTCTTATGATATGTATTAATTGATGATTTTACATTTGGATTTGTGTCGCTCACATATTCAACATTAGATCTTATTTCAAATCTTGTATAAACGCCTGTTTGCGGATTCCTTAATGATAGTGTATCCAGATAAAAAAAGCCTTCTCCGGTAGGACCATTATAGTCATCAAAATCATCAAAATTGGGATATACCTCACCAGATTCAGATCTTAATACGCTAGAAAAATCTGTTGCATTATAAATTGTTTTAGTAGTATCAAGCACTACCTCATCAAAAACCTTATCTTTTGCTTCTTCAATTAAAGAATTTGCTAAAGATATAGCAACTATACCAAACTTAGCATTGTAAGCTGTTTCAGCCGTGGTCAACTGTATACTATTAAATCTTAATACCAGAAAAGTTAAAAGCATCATAGAACCTATTGTAAGCATTGTTTGACCTGTATTCATACCTTTTTATCCTTAATTCTTTATAGTTTCAAATTGATGTCACAATTATCCAACTAACATACCATTGCTACTCGTCAACATTGTCGTATAGAAATTGAATTTTTTTAAATTTTCTCGTATCACGTTGACAAGCCAAAGATGGCAGGTAAATATTACTTCTTTACTAAAAAAAAGTGGAAGAAAAGAAGCGACAACAAGGTCGCTTAACTAATTAATTTCTTCTTTCTCTAATCGCTTTTAGTCTTCTCTGTAATGTTCTTTCGCTAACACCAAGTAGTGGTGCTGCACGCTGTACGCTGTTACCAACTGTTTTCATTACATTCAGAATGTGTTCTTCGGCTGCGAGAGTTAATGTGGTAAGTTTTGGTTTTCCGTTTGCGGGTTCAATTGGTTTTATATATTCTTTTGGAAGATCAATTGATCTTATCTGGGATTCACCAAAAGTTTTTGCAACTGCGTTCATAATTATGTTCTCCAGTTCTCTGACATTGCCCGGGAATGTATAGTTCTTCAAAGAATCAATAACCTGATCAGAAAATCCCTGGATATTTTTATTGTAAGTTCTGTTACCTACTTCAAGAAAATGTTCTGCAAGCAAAACAACATCATCACCTCTTTTTTGCAAAGGCGGGAGATAAATGAAACCGCGGTTAAGGCGATAATATAAATCAGCTCTGAATTCTTTTTTATTTACTGCATCAAGTAGGTCCTTGTTGGTTGCTGAAATTATTCTGATGTCAAGTTGCACGGGCTTTGCATCACCAATTCTGTAAATTTCACCATATTGAATAGTTCTGAGAAGTTTTCCCTGAAGAACAATTGGCAATTCACCAACTTCATCGAGAAAAATTGTTCCTCCGTTTGCTGCTTCAAAATATCCTATTTTATCATCAACAGCTCCGGTAAATGTACCTTTCTTATAACCAAATAATTCACTTTCAAATAAACTTGGTGAAATAGATGCAAGATTAACTGCAACGAATGGTTTTGCGCGTCGCGGTGATAAATCATGAATTTTTCTTGCAATCATGTCTTTTCCGGTTCCTGTTTCACCTGCAATGAATACAGTTTCATTTGTCGGGGCAAAAATCTCGACCAGTTCAAAAACCCTGTGCATTATAGGCGAATCTGTAATTATATCAGAAAAAATTCTTCTACCTGGCTTATGTTCGAGCAGTGATCTTCTTAAAGAATCTCTCTCTGATTCAAGAAGTTTTGTATCGAGCGCTCTTCTGATTGTTAATAATAATCTGTCTGTATCAGGCGGCTTTGTAATAAATTCATAAGCACCGAGTTTTATTGCTTTTAAAGCAATCTGAACTTCATGAACTGCTGTTATTACCACCACCGGAATATTAGGATACACCGCATAAATTTTTTCAAGCAATTCCAATCCGTTCATCTCCGGCATAAATATATCCAGCAAAATCAAATCAATATCAGTTCTATCCAGCAATGGTAAAACATTTAATGGGTTGGATTCTGTAATAACATTTGCGTAACCTTCCTGATTTAGGAAGTCTTTCATCAGTTCAAGATAAGAAGGTTCATCATCAACTATTAAGATTGGATTTTTCTCCACTTTATTATTTCCCGACATTATTTTCTGAATAAAAACGTAATTATTTTAGATTTGTCTCCCGGCGTCAAAAATCGTGCAGACAATCCATGAACGTCATTGAAGAATAAAATTCCTCGATTTTCTGTATTTTGGCAAACAAAAAATTAATTATTGAAGAAAGTTGAGGACTTAAAATGACTGCAAATTTTGATATGATTAAAGAAGTATATAATAATTACCGGGAAAAATTGACCGACATAAGAAAGGTGTTAAACAGACCGCTGACTTATGCTGAAAAAGTTTTATACACTCATCTCTGGGATAAACCAACAAAAGAATTTCAAAGAGGAAAAGATTATGTGGATTTGGCTCCTGATCGTGTTGCAATGCAGGATGCTACTGCGCAAATGGCTCTACTTCAGTTTATGTCAGCAGGAAAGAAAACAACAGCGGTACCTTCAACTGTTCATTGTGATCATTTAATCCAGGCGCAGGTTGGTGCTGAAAATGATTTGCTTAGAGCAAACGAAGAGAACAAGGAAGTTTATAATTTTCTTGAAAGCGTTTCCCGCAAATATGGAATTGGATTCTGGAAACCAGGTGC
>JACAFA010000186.1 GCA_013388525.1 Ignavibacteriaceae bacterium
TCATTTATTAATGGGTAGAAAATATCTGTGTCATAATTAGAATTTGTTTTCTGTAAGACCGCACAAATTCTTTCAAAGCCCATTCCCGTATCAACATGCTTTGCAGGAAGTTCATGGAGTTTTCCACTCGTGTCACGATTATATTGAATGAAAACAAGGTTCCAGATTTCTATACATTCCGGAGTTCCCGCATTTACATACTCAGGGTTTTCATAATCATCGCCAACATTAATATGAATTTCTGAACAAGGTCCGCAGGGTCCTGTTTCTCCCATTTCCCAGAAATTATCTTTCTCTCCAAATTTTAATACGTGATTTGGGTTAATATCGGTTTTGCTTTTCCATAGTTCGAAAGCTTCGTCATCATCCTTATATACAGTTGCCCAGAGTCTTTCTTTAGGAAGTTTCCATACTTCTGTCAGTAGCTCCCAGGCCCACACAATTGCTTCAGTTTTGTAATAATCACCAAATGACCAGTTACCAAGCATTTCAAAAAATGTATGATGGTAAGTGTCGTGACCAACTTCCTCAAGATCATTGTGTTTACCACTAACACGAATACATTTCTGTGTATCAGCAGCGCGTTTGTAATCTCTTTTACCTGTTCCAAGAAATACATCTTTAAACTGATTCATTCCGGCGTTTGTGAATAACAGTGTCGGGTCATCAAACGGAACAACCGGCGATGAAGGAACTATTTTGTGCTGTTTACTTTTAAAGAAATTCAGGAACTGATTTCTTATTTCATTAGAGGTCATTTTTTCCTTTATCATTTAACATATCGGTAAAAATAATAAAATAGGTTGTAAGCATGAATATTAACATAACCTCTAAAATGGCACTTTTATTGTGCCTTATCAGAGTTTATATAAGAATTTTTATGGTGGTTAAAACTTATGGGGAACTTATCTGTGACTACAAACAATACCTTAACTGATACGGAAATAATGCTGAAGATTGCGGGCTATGATTCGACTGCTTTAGAACTTCTTTATGATCGTTACTCACCGATTCTTTTCGCGCTGATAAAAAGAATTATTCCTAACCAGGAAATTGCGGAGGGAATACTGTACGATGTGTTTATAATAATTTCAAAACATTTAGATCAATTAGATTATAAAAGCTGTGACGTTTACACTTGGTTAATTACTTTAACAAGAAACAAAGCTGTTGATGTGCTGAGAAGAAGACTCGGAAAAGAAAAAAGACAGTATAACGATGAATATGAAAAAGAAGAAATTCTGCCAAAACTCTCGCCGGAAATAAAAGCGCTGGAATTTGCTGATATTATCAGAATGAAAAATAATATTCAATCTGCCTTCAATAGTTTACCGGATTCCCAGAGAACATTAATCGAATTAGCTTATTATGAAGGACAGGATGAAAATTTCATCGCTGAAAATTTGAGAATACCGGTTAGTAGTGTTAAGTCAAAATTAAGATTAGCAAACGCAAGTTTGATGAAACAAATTTTTTATGGGGGAAAATAATTATGGATAGACTTAACATACTTGAATTAATTCAACTTTATGCAGCAGGCTGTATCAGTCAGCACGAAAGAATGCTTCTTAAATCCTTAATGGAAAATGATGAGAATTTTCCGTGGGCTGAACTAGCCGAGTATCAGAATTTAATTGCAATTCTTCCATTAGTTTTAAATCCCGAAACACCTCCGCAAAGAGTCAAAGAAAAAATAATGATGAAACTAAGTAAAGGCTCGTCAGTTGGAGAAAAAAGTGATCTGCCTGATAGTCCGGTAATTCAAAAGGAAGAAATTCAGTTTGAGGAAAGAACAGTAAAATCCGAATCAAAAAGTAAAATTGATTGGGGTTCGCTGTCTGTTATAGATTCCTCAACCAAAAGTTCAGGCATAACAGATAAAATAGAGGTTAAGAAAATTGTAATCAAAAATGAAGAGCCTAAAATCCATTTAAACGATAATCAAACAAATACAGACTTTGAAGAAGCAACCTCAGTTAATGAGATTCCAATTAGCGCGAAATCCCAAATACATTTTTCTGCGATTCAGGGAACCAGGAAATATGCTTTAATTTTTGCAGTAGTGTTCGTTGTGGCAGTAATTGTATTCTTATATTTTAATTTGTTGAAAACTTCTGATAACAATTACCTTCAACAGGACAGTCAAAAGCCAACTAACATTTCAATAACTCAGGAAGATACTCCCGCATCTGATTCAATAGAGGAATTAATAGTTCCTGACAATATTCAGTTAGCTGAAGAAGAACAAACTAAAACAAAAGAGAAAATAATAAAACAGATTCTTCCCACACCACCTCCTGAATTACCGGCACCAATCGAAACTCCGGTAACAGAATTAACCGAAACCAAAGTTATCGAAAATGAAGATGAACAGAATAAACAAGTAAGTTTGAATAATGAGACTGAGCTTCCTCCAAAAGAAATTGTCAAAGCAACAGAAGAACCTGTTTACTTTGTAGCTGTTGAAGAAATGCCTGCCCCGCTTGGCGGTTTGAAAAGTATTCAGGATAAAATAATCTATCCTGAAATAGCAAAAAGAGCAGGAATAGAGGGCAAAGTTTTTGTTAGGGCTTATGTTGATGAAAGAGGAACAGTTACAAGTGCCGAGATTGTAAAAGGTATCGGAGCTGGCTGTGACGAAGCTGCGCTGGATGCTGTTCTTAATACAAAATTCAGCCCTGGTAAACAAAGAGGAAAACCAATTAAAGTTCAGGTTACGATTCCAATCCTTTTCAAACGATAAGTATTCGGAACAACTCTGAAATTTTACTGGTAGTCATTTTTACTCTCGAACGGTTACTATTTAAAATCATTACCTTTTTCACTCCCATTTGATGCTTTTATAAAATAAAGTTAAATGGCACTTAAATTGCTTTTTTGAACCCGTAACTTTACTTTTAATTGCAATAAAAAAAATTATTTGAAGGAACAGTTGATTTGTCTGAAGTCAAGTCTTTAACCGATTCGGAAATAATGCAGAAGATAGCCGGGTATGATTCTAAAGCATTAGAACAGCTTTATGATCGTTATACTCCGCTATTATATACACTGATAAAGAAAATAATTCCGGACAAAGAAACAGCAGAAGAAGTATTGTCAGAAGTATTTGTTATAATCTGGAGGCGGATAGATGAAATTGATTTCAAGAATAGCAACGTTTTTACCTGGATGATTACGCTGGCAAGGAATAAGGCTATTGATGTGAAAAACAGAAATAAGGGAAAAATAACAGAAGCTTACACTGATGATTATGAAAAGGATAAAATACTTCCCAAACTATCTCCCGAAATTGAATCAGTTGAACTGGAAGAAGTTCTTGGTATGAAAGAAAAGATTGAAGGTGCAATAAAAAGTTTAACCGATGCTCAACGATATGTAATGGAACTATCATACTACGAAGGTTTAGATGAAAGCGGTATTGCTGAAAAACTGAAAATACCATCAAGTACCGTAAAATCTAAACTGCAGGTTGCAATTGGAAACCTGATGAAAAAAATTTCAAAAACAAATTAGAAATCATGGAAAAGAAAAAAGTAATTGAGTTAATTAAGCTTGAAGTTTTGGATTGTTTAAGTGATAGTGATGCTGAATCACTAAAGTTAGCAAAAGAGGTTGATCCGGATTTTCCCTGGAAAGAACTTGGAGATTATCAGAATCTTGTTGCTCTGCTACCGGTTGCTTTAAATATTGAATTTCCTGTGAGCGAATTGAAAGATAAAGTTGCTTTAAAGCTTTATAATATGAGGGATGAAATAAAAGCGAAAGTTGAAGCTAAGAAGAAAATTGAGGAACCTCCCGCTCAGGTTGCTGAAGAATTTGTACCTGATGAAGAAATTGTTGTTGACGAAGTAAATGTTTTACCACCAGAAGAAGAGAAGTTTCATCCTGCTGTTACCGAGAAAATTGAACATAAGCGACCGGTTGAAGAAGTTTTATCAAAACCTGATTTGCGCACGAAGGTTTCATTTGATAAAGATTTGGTCGAAAAGACCGTGAAGGAATATCTTAAATCTCATTTTGCCGGAGAACTTGAATCGCTCACCAAAAATGTAAAGACAACCAGACTCTTAAGTATTATTCTGTTTGTCATCACTCTGATTTTGATTGCTACTTTATACTTTATTAAGTAACAAAAATCTAATTCACCTTTCGAAAATTACTTTTCTTTTTTGACTAAATTTTATCAGATATCTTTAACGCTATCTTACTCTTAATAAAAATACAAGTATGGCAATGATTATAATCACAGGCCAGAGAAAACCTAATATTGGAAGTATCGATGCAAAAAACGATTTAAAATTCCAATTGCTATAAGCTATGAATAAAGCTATACCAGAAGACAGAAATATCAGAGAGATAGTGAGCAGAATTTTTTTAGTTGATATTGTTATACAAAGAATCAGAATACCGGTTCCTAAAAAAATCAGGATTAGTGGAACGTAAACTTCATCTTTTAAATTCAGATTAAAATTTTCAGAAATTAAAAAGTAAATTCCGAATAAGAAAATTACTGATCCAAGAAAAACGGATAATTTGTTTTGGCGAATAGTTTCGCTATAGACAAGTGCTATTCCTATTACTAATAAGGAATAAGCTAAAATTTGAGTAATTGCTAAAGAGATAATGTTAAAAACCGAAAGTAAAAAAGCTACTACTATAAATATGATTATAATCAGTGCAAGGTCATTCAATTTCATTAAAGTATTCTCTGTCCCATACTGGATGCAATAAGTTCGGCAGTGAATACTGCACTCTGATTTTTGTGGTCAAGAATCGGATTAACTTCAGCAATTTCGAGAGAGGACATACAACCGCATTCAGCAATTGTTTCCATCAAAAGATGAGCTTCGCGATAACTTAATCCACCGGATACCGGAGTTCCGACACCGGGCGCAACGGAAGGATCAACACTATCAACATCAAAGCTGATATGAATATGGTCAACTTTTTCACGAAATTGTTTCAGCACTTTAGCTATTATTCTGTGAATACCAAGCTTGTCGATATCATTCATTGTATATATTGGAACGTTCAGTTTTTTAATGTTAATCTTTTCAGCTTCATCAACACTTCTGATTCCGATTAATGCGCAGTTTTCAGGTTTAATCTTTGGCGAAAAACCGTGAAAGTTTACCAGTTCATCACAACCCAAACCTAATAAGGCTGAAAGCGGCATACCGTGAATGTTTCCGCTTGGACTTGTTTCATCAGTGTTCATGTCACTATGAGCATCAATCCAGATTACTCCAAGTTTTTGCTTTCGTTTATTGCAGTATGAAGCTATTCCTGAAATTGTACCAATTGCCATAGAGTGATCACCGCCAACACATAACGGAAAGTCACCTTTTTCTAAAACTTTTTCAACTTTGTCTGCAAGCAGTTTTGATGTCTTAAGAATCTCATCAAGATATTTCAACTTAGGATTTTTAATTTTCTGCCGTTCCATTATTTCAATTTTAATATCACCGCTATCAACAACTTTGTATCCGAGTGCTTCAAGCTTTGTTTGTAATCCTGCAATTCTTAATGCTGAAGGACCCATATCAACCCCGCGGCGGTCAGCACCAAGATCCATCGGGAAGCCAACAATTGTAACATTTTCCTTCAATATACTTTTCATCATAAAAAGACGCATTTAATTTTATTAACTATTGTCAAAATAATTATAATGCAGGTCATTGTCCAAAAAATCACTTATTCAAATAAAACTATTCAGTATATTTTATAGCGAATAATAAAAAGATTAATGTAAAATATCCGGATGATTTTCTATGTTATATAATGAAGAGCCATACATTAGTGTGGGAATACTTACGGACAAAAAGATAAAATTTGAATTGTACGGAGATTTCAGTGTTGTCGGCTCAAAAGATTCTTTCAGCGGAATTTACACTGCTGAACTGAAAAACGACAGAATAGTTTGCAAAAGCAGCAAGCATGAAATCGAAGGATTCAACCAAATCGAATTTATACCCGCTGATCCTGTATCTGAATCTTTTCTTCTGAGGGATGTTGTAATCGGCAATAAGTTTCATTGGGAAAGAAAAGAAAAACAAAGATTTATTTATTCTCTTCTTCTTGTAAAATCCGGTGATCAAATCGTTGCAATAAATCATATACCTCTTGAAAGATATTTAACAAGTGTTATTTCTTCTGAAATGAGTGCTAAGAGTTCTATCGAACTGCTAAAAGCTCAGGCTGTAATTGCAAGAAGCTGGGTGCTTGCCCAGATTGAACGCTCAGAGAAATTAAGAGAAAAACAGGAAACTCACGAATCCTTTCTTGAGCTAAAGGATGAATTAATTAAGTGGTATGACAGGGAAGATCATATCCTGTTTGATGTTTGTGCTGATGACCATTGTCAGCGGTTTCAGGGAGTAACTAAAATTATTTCAGATGCTTCATTTACTGCGATTGAGCAAACTAGAGGAATTGTTTTGTTAAGCGGTGGAGATATTTGTGATACAAGGTATTCAAAATGCTGTGGTGGAGTTACTGAATCATTTGAAAACGTGTGGGAACCAGTAAAACATCCTTACTTAATGTCTGTTGTTGATTATAAATTTGAACCGGAAAATTTTAATCTCGATTTTTCTGATGAAGCGAATTGTAAAAAATGGATTAAAGCGAATCCTGCAGCTTTCTGCAATACAACCGACCGAAAAATACTTTCACATATTCTTGTTGATTATGACAGAGAAACTAAAAACTTTTTCAGATGGAAAGTTGAATACACCCAAAATGAACTTGCTTCGCTTATAAAGAAAAAAAGCGGAATTGATTTTGGTAATATTATTGATTTGGTTCCCGTTGAGCGGGGTGATTCTGCAAGACTTGTCAGGCTGAAAATTGTTGGTTCAAAAAAGACATTAACCGTTGGTAAGGAACTGGAAATCAGGAGGTTGTTATCCGAGACTCATCTTTATAGTTCTGCTTTTATCGTGGAGAAAATCGGAAAAGATATTCCGGAAAAATTTATACTTTTTGGTGCCGGCTGGGGTCATGGAGTCGGAATGTGCCAGATTGGAGCTGCAGTTATGGCAGAAATGGGTTATAATTTTGATGAGATTCTTTCGCATTATTTTAAAAATTCAGAGCTGAAAAAAATTTACTGATTAGTTTTAATGAAGATACTTTATTCCTGCCTGTCAAAAAGCTGGGGTGGTTTGGAAATGTACACTCTGACCTCCATAAAGCAGCTTTTAATGAGAGATTTTAAAGTTGAGCTTATTTGTTCCGCCGATTAAAGAATTCATATTGAAGCAAATAATTTGGGAATTATGCTGCATCCTTTTAAAGCTAGTGGTTATTTTCATCCGATTACAATTTTAAAGCTTGCACTTCTTATCAGGCAAAACAATTACTCACTCGTTCACACACAGGCTTCAAAAGATTTGTGGCTGCTTGTTCCGGCTTTGACTCTGGCAAACAGCAAAATTCCTTTATTCCTTACAAAGCAGGTTGGTTCATTTATTATCAAAAAAGATTTTTTTCATAACCTTCTCTATAAACGGATTAGGAAAATTTTTTCTATCAGTACAGCAATAAAAAATAATCTCATTGAAACCACTTCAGTTAAGCCTGAAGATATTATCATTTTGCCAAATGGAATTGATATTCATCGTTTCAATCCTGAGAAAGTCAACAGAAATAAAGTGAGGGAAGAATTTAAGATTACAAAAAATGAAATAGTGATTGGAATGCTTGCAAGGTTTACACCGGGAAAAGGTCACGAAGAATTTCTGCTTGCTGCGAAAGAACTAAATATCAATTATAATAATCTGAAATTTTTGATAGTTGGAGAACCCAGCAGAGGAGAGATTGAATATGCTGATAAAATCAAAAAGCTTGCGGTTGAGTATAACTTGACTAATTTAATTTTTACAGGTTTCAGAAGCGATACGCCGGAGGTTCTTGCAGCGATGGATATTTTTGCATTTCCTTCTCATTCAGAAGCTTTCGGTATTGCTCTTGTTGAAGCAATGGCAATGGCAAAACCTTCGGTTTGTTCAAATACAGAGGGTGTACTTGATATTGCCGTTGATGAGGAAACCTCTTATCTGTTTGAAACTAAAAATGCTGAGGACTTAAAGAAAAA
>JACAFA010000030.1 GCA_013388525.1 Ignavibacteriaceae bacterium
GCTTTTTCAAGTCTGACCTTTTTTCCTTTTATAAGATTTGATAACTACAACACTGAAAACACTTTCTGGCAAAGGATAAAACCCGGACTATATGTGACATCGAATGATATGCTTAATCGTTATGCAATTTTTGCGGGCGCAGCAATTAATGCAAAGTGGGAGCGGGATTTGTTTTTCATTTTCGAGTATAAAAATAAACTTCCGCTTTTATTCAGCCTTGGACTTAAACCTGAACTTTCAGCAGAGCTATATAGTGTTAGCAGAAAATCGAATGTTGATGTTCTCTTCGGCCCAGATACAGTTAATGGTAATGTAAATTATGATCAGATTATTCCGACAGAAGTTACTTACAATCTTTTAGAATTCGATCTTGCAGCAAGACATCAGATTATTAATCGCTACAACGATCTCGAGTTAAGATTTATTTTCAGTCGCTATACTGCAACGATTGGTAGTTTCATTATAGAAACCGACGGTGATCCAATACTCTATCCTACTTCTGATGACACTTACTTCATCGGAAGAGACTTCCGGGTGAGTTATAATTTTGAATCTCTCATTCCAACACGTGATACAGATATAAATCCTGTGGGAATGGAAGTTGATTTTGTTTATGATTACGAATGGAATGAGTTCAACGATGAAGGCGAATATGTTATTGAAGATGGTTTACTGCTGCCGAAGTACAACAATTACAATTTTCATCGTCTTCTTTTTGACGGCAGTCTTTATTTCCCGTTATGGTCAGATCATACGTTAACTACAAGGCTTGCCGGTGGTACAATTCTCGGTCCTGCTGTTCCCAACTTCTTCGATTTTTATCTTGGTGGATTGATTGGATTTAAAGCGTATCCGTTTTACTCATTGAGTGGAAACGAAATGGCTTGGGTAAATCTAACGTACCGTTTTCCATTGTGGAGAGATATTGATTACAAGATGAGCTTCCTTTATTTCGATAAAATATTTCTTTCTTTTCATTTTGATTATGGAAATGCCTGGACAGGTGATATTCCTTCGTTTAGTGATTTTAAAAAAGGAGCCGGTGCAGAGATTCGAATGCATATGAACTCATATTATTTATTTCCGACAGCTGTGTTCTTTAATGCATCCTATGGTTTTGATCAATTCGATAAGGTCGTTGAACAGGGTGTTGCAACGTATGGTAAAGAATGGAGATTTTACGGTGGTATTCTTTTCGGATTTGATATTGTTAATAGTAAAAGCGGATTCACCAATCCAAACCGTTTAAGGTAGTTATATGAAAACATTAAAAATATTTTCTTCATTTATTCTTTTTTCAGCTTTTTCATTCAGCCAGATTGAAGAAAGCAGCAAGCTTGAACTGACAGGAAACCTTCGCGCGGATTCGAAAATTATTTTTAACAATTACGCTGAGTTAAACAGTAATCCTATGGCTGATGATTTGCCCGGCAAAAAATCTCCGGTACTTTCAGGAGTTCTTTCCGCAATTTTACCTGGTGCAGGACAGGTTTATAACGAAGACTGGTGGATTGCCGGAATATTTGTTGCCGTTGAAGCAGCTTTAATTACAACAGCAGTTGTATATGATAATAAAGGTGATGACCAGACAGAATATTTTGAAAACTTTGCTGATGAAAACTGGAGTGTTGTTCAGTATGCAGAATATTTGAATGGGCTTAATGATCCGAATGATCCGGACATTGAAATTGATTATAATACTCCGGGGCTTAAACCTTGGGAGAGAATCGTGGACTGGTCTCAGTTAAATGAGGCAGAAACGGGTTCTCACAATTTACCTCCTCATGGCGAACAACAGTACTATGAATTAATAGGAAAGTATCACCAATATATTCCAGGATGGCCAGGCTGGGTTAATACAGGAACTCCACCTCAGATTATGCTAGATTATTCTATGATGCGTGGTCAGGCAAACGATTACTACAACACTTCATCAACTGCAATAATTGGAGTTTATATTAATCACATTATAAGCGCCGCTGAAGCTGTTTGGGGTGCTACCAGGTTCAATAAAAATCTTGCAGTTAATTTTAGAGTAGAACCTTTTAACTTCGCTTCAGGTACAGAGTTGGTGCCTACGTTAAATGTTAAGTTTAGTTTTTAGTTCGTAAATACTCAATTACAATTCTTTCAATCACACCAAAAAGAAATTTATGGGAAGTGTCCCGGACTCACCCTTTATGAAACGATTTCATAAATTACATCCGGATTATAATAATTTTCTCTAAGGACTATATGAAAAAATATTTACTAATTGCTTTTTTTCTAATTACATACAAATTAACATTTGCTCAAGATACTCCAACTTCACCATATCTACTGAATCCGGAACTGGCGATTGGATACACAGATAGCTGTGCAAATTTCTGGCTTCAAACATGGGATAATTCAGTCGGCGGATTCTTCACCAACATTGATAAGTTCGGAAATGTAATTACAGGATGGGGCACAAATAAAAATATGCTCACTCAATCCAGAAATGCTTATGGAATGACTCGTGCATATATGCTTACAGGAAATACCAATTATCTCAGCTATGCGAAGAATGCTCTTGACTGGATGTATGCCCACGCCTGGGATAATACATACGGTGGATGGTTACAGGAATTAAATATAAATGGCGTTCCGATAAATCCAACTGCAAACAAAACAGCTTTCTATCAGCATTATGCATTACTTGGAATCGCTGCTTATTATGAAGCAACCAGAGATACAACCGCCTGGAACTGGCTGATGAGAGGTTATCAGCATCTTGAAAATTATTACTGGGATGATCGCCCTGCTTTCCTTGGCTACTATGATCAAACAAACTACACCAACTCGACTGCATGGAATAAAAGTTTTAATGCAACTGTTGATGCAATTACAACTCATCTCTTATATCTTTACCTGATGACAGAAGAAGAAGTTTATAAAGAGAGACTTCTTGAAATCGCTGAGGAAATTAAAATACGTCTTGCTGCAAGTATGCCACAGCAGGCAATAGGTTTTGTTGAGAAGTTTGACTCTGATTGGAATTGGAACAACGGAGAAACGATGACAATAATGGGTCACGTTTTAAAAGCCGGATGGTGCCTTGCAAGAGTGAATCAATTATTCCCTGATACAAGTTACATCAGTGCAGCAGAATATTTGATCAATGATGTTTGGCAAAACGGATATGATCACGATTTCGGCGGACCATATAAAGACTTTAACCGTATTACAGGTCAAATGCTTCTTTGGGGTTTGCAGGATTCCACTAAAGCCTGGTGGCAAATGGAACAGGCAATAGTTGCAGGACTTCAGATGTATAATCTCACGCACGACGATTGGTATTTGCAGATGGCAGACGAGACCATAAAATTTTACATGCAGTATTTTGTTGATCATCAATATGGTGAAGTGTACGCAGACAGAACCCGTTATGGCGGTTTCGCCTGGAATGAAGCAAAAGGGAATTCTGGCAAGTCGGGTTATCATTCAATTGAAACCGGTTACTACACTTATTTATATGGAAATCTGCTTTATAAATTTCAGCCGGCAACTCTGCATTATAATTTTGAACCGCTTCCAACTGACAGAGAAATTAATCTTACTCCACTTGCAATAAAAGATGAGGCTCTGAAAATTTCCGAAATCTTTCTGGATGGACAAAGTTACAATGATTTTAATCCAACAACCAGGGTTCTTCATTTACCGGCAGGTGTCGGTGGAAATTTTTTAGTCAAATACGAACCAATAGTATCTGATGTTGCTTCAGAAAATTTTGCTATAGCGGATGGATTTGAATTGATGCAGAATTACCCTAACCCCTTTAATCCAGGCACAACTCTGTCATTTGTCATTGGACATTCGTCATTTGTTTCATTAAAAGTTTATGATATTCTTGGGAATGAGGTTGCAACATTAGTCAATGAAGAAAAACCTGTAGGCAGATATGAAGTAGAATTCAATAGTCATTCCGGCTTGTCCGGAATCAGGGAATTACCAAGCGGAGTTTATTTCTATCGTTTGCAATCAGGTGGATATATTGAGACGAAGAAAATGCTTTTAATCAAATAATCTTCGGTTCTAAATATTTATATTTCAGCCCGTCTTTTGGCGGGCTTTTTAATATTATTTGAAAGACTATACTGGCAGAATTTTAATTAACGGATATTCTAACGTAATGCTTCTACTGTTTTGCGCTGGAATTGTTAAATATTTGACTATAATAAAAAATTTAATGTTAATTTCTTTATTTGACTAAGATTTTTACCGAAAACCATAATCAAATGACCAGAATTTTTATTTACCTGTAGCTATTATTCTCATATGAAAACACC
>JACAFA010000005.1 GCA_013388525.1 Ignavibacteriaceae bacterium
ATTTATAAAAGACTGGATAACCTGGGGTGCCGGACCGAGAGCTTCTCAATATTTGATACTTGCTTCTAAAACACGTGCGGTTATTCACGGAAGATACACACCCAACATTGATGATGTGAAATTTGCGATGCTGCCTGTGCTTCGTCACAGAATCATTACTAACTTCAGTGCAGAAGCCGATGGAATAAAATCAACTGATGTGATTGAAAAGCTGAGTAAAGAAATCTGATTTTACAACTCTCATTTAATACTGCTTCATAGCATTTTATTTCTGAACATTAACTGATCATCATTTAATCATTTTTATTATTGAAAAGGAAAGCTTTTCATCTTTTCCTCATTGAATTTTTACATACATCTTACTTTTTCATGACATCCACCGCTCTCTGATTAATAATATTAGCACCAGAATAACAAACAACTTTTTTGAAAAGTTAAAAGGTGTTGATATGAGAACTAAAATATTTCAAGCAAAAAATAAAACTATGCAGAACGGTAGGCGGGTTATCAGTCGCCATGATTTTCTCAAACAGATTGCTTTTTCTGCAGGTCTTCTGCTTACAAGCTGCACGCCCGTTAAAATATTATTAAACACTCACGAAAATAAATTTGATAATGATACAGACTTGAGGCAAAAAGTTCTTTCAGCATTCGTTGGTACAGTAATTCCGGGTTCTGACAATTGTGACCCGAATTCGTATAAAATATTTTGTGATGAATATTATCCATTTCATAAGTACTGCGGATTTTTCATTTCTGATCTGTGTGCTAAAAGTAAAAATCTTTTTGGAACAGAAAATTTTTATGAATTGTCTTTGCAGGAGCAAACAGAAGTAATCCAGGCAGGGTTGGATGATGATGCAGTAACAAGCAGAATCTATTCAGCAGCAATTTTTATTTCTCAGGTGTCAGTCTATTGCAGTATTTACGATGATAAAAAAGGATGTGAATTGATTGACTTTGCCGGTAGTTATGCATTTGTTGATGCTGAGATGCATTACCAGAACAGTCAGTCATATCTGGCAACCGAGCTAACTTCAACCGGAAATTATTCATAACACAATGGAGATAAAAATGGAAAACTTAAACACTGAAGTATTGGTTGTTGGCAGCGGCTTTGGAGCTGCTGCACCAGCATTGCGATTGAGTGAAGCAGGTTTTAATGTTCTTATGATTGAAAAAGGTAAGAACATCATTCCTGAAAAAGATTTCAGGATGACTCAGGATCCGAAATATTTTCTTCAGTACATAACCGGTATTTCAGATAAAACAATTTCGTTTACTTATGCGGAAGCTCTGGGCGGGGGTTCCGGGTTTTATGAAATGGTTTCTCTGAGAGCTCCTTCAAAAGTTTTTTCACTGAAGGATGAAACAGGAAATTATTATTGGCCGGCAGGAATTGACAGAAAGACACTTGATCCCTATTACGATATTGCCGAACAAATGCTCAATGTTGAGCAGATACCGGTTGATGAGATTCCAAAATCCGGAGTTGTGTTTTCTTTGCTGATGAAAAACCTTGGTTATTCCTGCGACCGTGCAAGATATGCCGTTAAAGGTTGTATTGGAAGCGGTTATTGTGTTTCCGGTTGTGTCTTCGGTGCCAAGCAATCGCTTCATCTTAATTATCTTCCGCAGGCACAAAAACTTGGTTTGAAAATTTTAACAGATACAGATGCAGTCGAAATTAATATATGCGTTCCGAATGTCAGTTCAACAAAAGCGTGTACTTCACTTAAATCTATTCCATACAGGTATGAGGTAAGATGCAGAAATGTTAATAGTAAAGAAAATTTTACAATCCGGACTAAAATATTAATACTTGGCGGAGGAACAATTGGTACAGCAAAACTTTTATTGAATTCAAAAAAGAATTTACACTTTCTTAGCTCTCATGTTGGAAAGAATATTGCAATCAACGGAAGTGTAAAATGTGTTGGTTTGATTCCCGAGAATATGATTGAAGGAGACATGCTCAGCGGCAGATCGCATCCGGGAATGATCAGCTATCATTTTTTAGATTCACACGGGATAACTATTTCTTCAGCTAAGCCTCTTCCACTGCACGTCGTTGCAGCAGCACGGCTGCGACTTGAAGATGAAAATCGTAATCCGGCTTACTGGGGACAGGCGAATGTCGATTTAATGAAACAATACAGAAAGAGAATGATCGTACTTTACGCACTTGGATTAACTCCTCCTTCAGCAGAAATTCATCTGGACAGAGCTAATTCAGTAAAACCAAAACTAAATATGACTCCGGAATTAATCGCATATTATAATTCAACCAGCAAATTGCTAGAATCAATTTTAAAAAGAAATGGTTGTAAAATAATTCAGCATGAAATGGTTGATGGTGAAGGTCAACCAAAGGAGCCAGTTAACTTTTCTACAACTCATATGATTGGTTCCTGCAGAATGGCAGAGAGTAAAAAGTTTGGTGTGGTTGATTCTTTTGGTGAGGTTTTCGATTATCCCGGAATTTATGTTACAGATGGAGCAGCTGTTCCATCTTCACTGGCAGTAAATTCAAGCCTGACTATTCTTGCAAATGCAGAAAGGATAGCAGATCATCTTTTAAAGAAATTAAGAGCGAATAAAAACAAGTTAATTGCTGACAAGAAATGATTATTTTAATTTTATGATTAAGCTATTGAAATTCTATAATTCTTACCTGCAAAATAAAACTCTCTGATGCAAAGATTTAAGTAAGTACGACCTGCCTGGTAGGTAGCGAGTTTGATTCCAGTTTTTGCAGGTCAATTATTTTACTTGCATTATCGATATCTATACCAACAATATTTCCTTCATCATCATAATCTACTACAACACCGTCTGATACTTCCTTAGAATCAGAACTTGCTTTTTCATTAAACTCTATATATAATGAGTCAGTTTCAGGATAATAGTTAAATTTCATTTTGATTACTCCTTAAAATTTCTATCTGGAAAAACATTGTGTACTGTTTCTCTATCTGCCAATGTAATAACTCTTACATACTTCTGCAATTCTTCTATGTATCCCCAATAACGAATTCTTCCTGTAGGCTGTATTTCCGTTTTTATTGGATCATTTAAGATTTTTTCAATCCACTCAATTTTTATGTAAGATCTCTTTTTAATAACAATTTCTCTAAAGTATCTGGTTGTCTTCATTTGCTACTGTATATTCCCTTCACACTCTCGCAATCTTATAATTCTTCTTTGCAAAGTAAATTTCTTTCGCGAAGGTTTTAATTACCGTAGCAACCGGTACTGCAAGCAGCATCCCGAATAATCCAAACAAAATTCC
>JACAFA010000154.1 GCA_013388525.1 Ignavibacteriaceae bacterium
TAAGTTTCTGGCAGTAAATTCCGCTGGTAAGTGTGCTTGTTTTAAGAGAACATTTGTTTGGGTGCATAATGTCTCCCTTTTTTTACTTACAACTTAAGAAATTATTTTGAGAAAGACGAAAGGGGGATTTTTATTTTTTCGCTAACAACGGATTATCTTTTTTTAAATCGGTTCGTTCAAATTCTCTTCAACGCAACACGGGCAGCATTCTGCTCAGCTTCTTTTTTGCTTTTGCCTTTCCCTTCTCCTAAAACTTTACCTTCTATTAAAACTTCGGCGGTGAATGTTTTGTCATGGTGAGGACCTTCTTCGCTGACAATCTGGTAAAGAGGTATTGCAAGCTTGTTCGCCTGTGCATATTCAAGAAGCTGGCTTTTATAGTTTTCATCAATAAGATGTTCGCCATTTTTTAAGGCAGGCTCAATAATATTTGTTTGAACAAAATTCTTGCAGGTTTCAATTCCTCTATCAAGGTAGATAGCACCAATAAGAGCTTCAAGCGCATCAGAGAGAACTGATTTTGAATTATGTGTAATTGATTTGGGAACGTTACTACTTATGATTAAAAGATCACCAAGATTTATGTTTTCCGCAACTAAACTCAGAGCATTCCTGTTAACCAATTTTGCTCTAACCTTAGTAAGAAATCCCTCTTCTTCCTGTGGAAATTTATTGAAAAGGTATTCTCCGATGATAAGATTTAAAACAGAGTCACCTAAAAACTCAAGTCGTTCATTTGAAAAATTATATTGATCATTTTCTTCAAGGAATGAACGGTGAATTAAAGCTTCGACATAAATATTTTTATTACTTATGGTGTCGCCGATTATTTTTTCGATTTGCTGGAATTTTGCCTGAGGAAATGAAAGTTGAATTTCCTTTGAAGTGAAATCTTTTTTTTGCGGTTTAAAAAAATTAAACAGCCGCACGATATTTAGAGCCAAATTTAGTTCTCGAACTTTTTAAACAGTAGAGAAGCGTTATGTCCCCCAAATCCAAAAGTATTACTTATTGCGTAATTTATTTCTTTTTTAGTTGCTTTAAGCGGACTATAATTTAAATCACACTCGGGGTCAGGATTAGTTAAATTTATCGTAGGAGGAATCAAACTATTTTCAATAGCAAGAACTGTAGCGATTGCTTCAATTCCTCCGGCAGCACCGAGCAAATGTCCGGTCATAGATTTAGTCGAATCTACAACAAGCTTATATGCATGTTCACCAAATAAATTTTTTATAGCTTTAGATTCATTAAGATCATTAAGTTCAGTTGAAGTACCGTGAGCATTTATATAATCAATTTCTTCTTTATTAATCCCTGCATCTTTAATTGCTTCTCTCATTGACCTGAAAGCACCTTCACCTTCGGGAGCCGGTGCTGTAATATGATGAGCATCTCCTGTAAGTCCGACACCAACAATCTCACCATGAATTTTTGCACCTCTGCTTAAAGCGTGTTCATATTCTTCGAGAATGAGTGTACCGGCACCTTCACCCATTACAAAACCGTTTCTGTCTTTATCAAAAGGACGCGAAGCTTCTTTATAACGATCATTCCATGTGGAAATTGCTTTCATTGAATTAAAACCACCGATAGATATCTCAGTGATTGCAGCTTCTGACCCACCGCACATCATCAGGTCAACACTTCCTCTTTGAATAAGGAAGAAAGCGTCTGAAATAGCGTGTGAAGCTGTTGCACAAGCGGATGTCGTAGCATAGTTTGGTCCTTTCAAACCAAACCTGATTGAAATCTGACCAGCAGCGATATCCGAAATCATCATTGGAACAAAAAACGGACTAATTTTGTGAGGGTCAAGCCCATTAAAAAATGCAAAGTGCTGTTCCTGAAGTGTTTTCATTCCACCAATACCACTGCCATAAATAACACCAAAACGATCCCTATCAATCGCTTCAAGATTAAGACCCGAATCCTGCATCGCCATTTCCGAAGTAGCTACAGCAAATTGGCAAAATCGGTCCATTCTTCTTGCAGCTTTTTTATCAAGAAAATCTTCAGGCTTGAAGTTTTTTACTTCGGCAGCAAATTTTGTATCAAACTTCGTGGTATCGAAATGAGTAATGAGATCAACTCCATTCCTTCCTTCTACCAAGCCATCCCAGTATTCTTTCACACCAATGCCGATAGGAGTTATAGCACCCATTCCAGTAATAACCACCCGTCTTTTTTTATACATATAATTCTCCCGGGAAATGAATAGAGTTCATCTAAATAAAGATATGTGAAATAGTAAAGTTTTTATAGATTAGCTAAGTTTTTCAGTTAAATATTTAACTGCATCGCCAACTGTACCAATTTTTTCGGCATCTTCATCCGGGATAGAAATTGAAAACGCACTTTCAAAACCCATAACAAGTTCAACTATATCCAGTGAATCAGCACCTAAATCATTAATGAATGAAGCAGTAGGAGTAATCTGGGATTCTTCAACCCCAAGTTTATCCATAATAATTTCTTTTACTTTAGTTTCGACGTCCATTTTAACTCTCCTAATTTAGTTTGTGAAATGAGTTTGTGTTTATCTAATATTAGTTAATTATTGTTCAAATTTAAGAAAAATAGGCTTTATCTAACAAATGAAAACAGATAGTTTAAATTACATTGTCATTCCGCCATCAACAGCAATTACCTGTCCTGTAATATAGTCTGCTTCGGGACTGCAGAGAAATCCAACTACCTTTGCGATGTCTTCCGGCTTACCCATACGACCCATCGGAATTAAATCAGTTAATTTTTTCCGCTGCTCTTCAGATAATTTTTTGGTCATGTCGGTTTCAATGTAGCCGGGTGCAACAGCGTTCACTGTAATATTTCTTGAAGCAAGTTCACGAGCCATTGATTTTGTAAATCCAATTACACCTGCTTTGGAGGCTGCATAGTTTGCCTGACCGGGATTACCAATGATTCCAACAACTGAAGCAATATTAACAATTCTTCCATAGCGCTGTTTAATCATATGCTTGATGACGGCTTTTGTATAATTAAATACACTTTTAAGATTTGCATTAATAACATCGTCAAAATCTTTTTCAGTCATACGCAGAAGGAGATTATCTCTTGTAATGCCAGCATTATTAACAAGAATATCAATACCACCCAATTTATTAATAGCTTCCTGAACAGTGGCTTCAGCTTGTTCAAGTGATGATGCGTCTGCCTTGAAAGCAAATATTTTTGTTGCAGGATTGTGAACTTCTTCCATTAGTTCTTCAGCACATTCATCACAGTTGTTATAAATAAAAGCAACATCGGAAAACAAAACCCCGCAACAACTTTTCGAAGCAAGTTCTTTTACAATAGCTCTTCCAATACCCCTTGTTCCACCGGTTACTATAGCTCTTTTATTTGGTAACATCTTCTTTAACTCCAATATTAATTTCGTTTAGATATTCTTCACGATAATTTTTAAGTTCCTGGAATCCTTCTTCACCAAAGAAGTGCCTTAACTCTTCTTCACAGGCTTCAAACATAGTAAGTTTGGTATTCGGATCAACATTGCAATAAGGTAATCTCTCAATATGCTCAGCGTCTATTGTAAGAACGCCTTCATATGTGGTTAAAGGAAAAAGAATACAGTATAATGGTTTATATTTCCATTTATACACGCCTTCTTTTATTGCAAGTTTCTGAAGTGTACATAAACCATTCTTATCTAAAAAAGTACATTTACCATTAATCACTTCTGTTCCAACAGCAATTCCGGATTCAAAATCATCATCTTTTTCTTCTGGTTCAAACCACTCGTTAACATTTTTTGATTGAGTTTCATCCATTAGTTCTATTACTTTATCCTGAATGGAGAGAATAGTCTGATATTCTTTGTAGTCTGTATAAACTCCATAGTAACAGCAATGACCCGGACAGTTACAGATAAATTTGTAAGTAAATATTTGGGGATCAATTAATACACCGTTGATTTTCTTCGTAAATTTTTCAGCAAATTTTATTGAATCTTCGCTCATTATAAATACTTCTCCACATCTTGAAATTTATCTATTCCGAATCTTTTTACATCGGGATTAATTCGCTTCACTAAACCCTGCAATACATTGCCGGGACCAATTTCATAAAATTCCTCTATCCCATCATCAATCATATTTCTGATTGTTTCTTCCCAGCGAACGGGAGCGGTAATCTGCTCAAATAATTTTGATTTAATTTCAGAGATGCTTTCAACAGGTCTTGCAGTGACATTTGTATAAACAGGAAACTTTGAGTTATAAAAATTAGTTGAATCAATAGCAGAGCTTAATTTTTCTTTTGCTGAAAACATAAGCGGTGAATGAAAGGCAGCACTGACAACAAGTTCTTTTACCATTTTTGCACCTGCGTTCTTACATAACTGCATAGCTCTGTTTACACCATCAACGGAACCCGAAATAACAATCTGACCTGGTGAATTAAAATTAGCACACTGAACAATACCAGCTACTGAAGCCTCTGTGCAAAGATTTTCTACTTTGTCCGGTTCCAATCCGATTATTGCAGCCATCGTTCCTTTATTCTGATTACCAGCTTCCTGCATAGCAACACCGCGGGCTCTTACAAGTTTTATTGCTTCGTGAAATTGAATAGTTCCTGAAGCAACATACGCAGAATATTCACCAAGTGAATGACCTGCTGCAGCATCAGCATCAACGGTTCTCATAATACTTGCTAAAACTACACTATGCAAAAAGATTGCAGGTTGTGTAAACTGAGTTTGCTTTAATTCATCCTCAGGACCGTTAAACATAATGTAAGAAAGATTAACACCGAGTATATCGTCCGCGGTTCGTATCATTTCTTTGGCTTCAACAGATTTCTCAAAAAGATCTTTAGCCATCCCAACGTATTGAGAACCCTGTCCTGGAAATATGAAAGCTTTTTTACTCAATTTATTTATTCAGATAAAATGTTTAATCAATTGCCCAAACTATATAAGAAGCGCCCCAGGTATATCCTGCACCAAATGCTGAAAGAATTAGTTTATCACCTTTTTTGATTTTTCCATTTCTGTAATATTCAGTTAAACAGGAAGGAATTGTTGCTGCAGTTGTATTTCCGTATCTGTCAATATTAATCATAACTTTATCTCTGCTTAGTCCCATTCTTTCTGCAGTCGCATCAATAATTCGCATATTAGCCTGATGAGGAACAAGGAAAGCAATGTCTTCAGATTTAAGATTGTTCTTCTGCATCAATTCAACTGAAACATCTGCCATACCTTTAACAGCAACTTTAAAGACAGCTTTTCCATCCTGATAAATGTAATGCATTTTTTTATCAACAGTTTCATGTGAAGGAGGATTAAGACTACCCCCGGCTTTCATATGCAAAGCTGTTTCTCCTGAGCCATCAACATGTAAAATGGAGTCCTGCAAACCAAAACTTTTATCATCAGACGGTTCAATGAGAACAGCAGCAGCACCATCACCAAACAAAATACAATTGTTTCTATCTGTATAATCGGTAATTGAGCTCATCTTATCGGCACCGATTACTAATATCTTTCTGTATTGTCCGCTTTCAATTAAAGCTGAGCCTGTTTGAAACGCAAATAGGAATCCTGAGCATGCAGCTTCCATATCGAAACCCCAGGCATTAACAGCACCAATTCTTTTCTGTACCAGACAAGCAGTAGGAGGAAAAAGCATATCCGGTGTGACTGTAGCAACAATGATACAATCAATTTCATCAGCTTTAACATTATGTTTTTGCATTAAATCCAAAGCAGCTTTAGTTGCAAGAACACTTGTCCCCCCTTCTTCTAAAATCCTTCTTTCGCGAATTCCTGTTCTTGTCAAAATCCATTCTTCAGTAGTATCTACGATGGATTCGAAGTATTTATTATCGTAGATTTTATCAGGGAAATACATTCCGACTGCTGTAATTATCGCACTATATTTTTTTTCCTGATTCATTTTATTCCGTAATTAATTTTTTGTTGAGTATTCAGAAATAGCATTAGTCATTTTTTTGACTAACTGTTTTTGGTGCATTTCATTTGCCCTCAGCACCATATTTTTAATTGCGCGAACACTACTTGAACCGTGTCCGATAATACTGATTCCTTTAACTCCAAGTAATGGAACACCACCATATTCCTGGTAATCAAGACGTTTCAAAGATTTTTTCAGTACTCCTTTTGAAAGTCCAATTAAAATCTTATCAAAAAAACTTTTTTCTGCGGTTTGGTTTAATAAATGCTTTAATAGTTTAGGAACTGACTCGCCAAATTTTAAAATAATATTACCAACATAGCCATCACAAACCACGATATCAACATCACCGGCAAGTATATCTCTTCCTTCAACATTTCCAATGAAATTTAATTTTGATTCTTTCAGCAGTTTTGCAGCAGCTTCTGTTACTTCGTTCCCTTTGCCTTCTTCCTCGCCCATGCTGAGCACACCAACTTTTGGATTGGAAATACCTCCCATCTCTTTTGCAAAGATAGTTCCCATAATCGCATATTCAAAGAGGTGAATTGGTTTTGAATCTTTGCTTGCACCCACATCATAAAGGTAACATACTCCTTTGATGCTTGGCATTTCAGCACCAATCGTGGGCCTGCCAAGTCCGGGAATCCTTCCAATTATTAATGTGGAAGCTGCCATCATCGCACCTGTGTTACCTGCACTCACGAAGGCATCTGCCTTTTTATCGCGCACAAGTTGTGCACCAATTACAATTGATGAATTTGGTTTGGTTTTAAGAGATGAAGCCGGACTATCTCCCATTTCAATTACTTCGTCAGCATTAACTATGTGATCTTTAGGAAATGAAATATTGTTTGAAGATAATACTTTTTCGATTTCTTTATTAATTCCAACAAGGTATAATTCAAAGCTTTTACTTTCATTCAAAGCTTCAATAGCACCCAACACAGCATTATCAGGCGCAAAATCTCCACCCATTGCATCAACTACGATTCTGCAACGTGAAGAATTGTTGCTGGAATTATCCATTTAAAATATTGAAGTATTAGCTCTTCGGTATGAACATCGAACGACCGCCGTAATATCCACAAGACGGACAGGCACGATGTGTGAGTTTTATTTCTCCACAGTTAGAGCAAACTCCCATTGACGGTGCTGTTGCTTTGTAATGAGTTCTTCTTTTATCACGTCTGCTCTTGGACATTCTACGTTTTGGATTTGGCATATTTTATCAGACCTTAATTTTAATTATTTCTTTGATTTTAATTTCTGTAATGGTTCCCACCTGGGATCTATAATTTCTTCTACACAATCACAAGGACCATCATTTAAGTTCTTGCCGCACTTGGGACAAAGTCCTTTGCAATTCTCCGAACATAACTTTTTCATTGGAACGGCTAATATCGCATAATCTCTTATATCTTTATCAAGCTCAATTTTGTCTGTATCCGGATGAATATAAACAACATCTTCATTCTCTGTTTCTTCAATTTCAGAACTTATTCTAAATAAGTAAACCAGTTTATAGCTGCTTTTAATAACGGACTGGAATTCTTTAGCACAACGATCACAAATTAAATTAGCTGTTATTCCTGTTTCCGAATCTAATATTATCTGACTTTCATACTTTGTAAGAGCAACGACTGTCTTAAAATTACCGACATACGGATCAGAAATGTCTAAATCACTGGCTTTACCTTCAAAATCATAATCGTACCTGCCATTGGACAGGTTGGAAACCTTAATTTTAATCATTTTCTTTTGAAATCAAGTAAAAAATGGCTACAAATATATTCATTGAAGAAAAGATAAACAAGCAAAACTGATAGTACCAATTCAACAATATTTTAACTTCTTTCCACTCAATATTAATACATAGTAACTATAATATGATTTATTAAACTTTCCATACGAATAGATTTCAAATTATAAACAAGATTTTTTTCATTATTTGCTATTTTAAGTTATATGTTTTTCAAATTTATTTTTCTGCCAGAAAATGCTCATTGTAAATAACCTCGTTAAAAAATTTAATAATACATTAGCTGTTGATAATCTTTCATTTCAGGTTAATCCTGGAAAAATATTCGGACTTCTTGGACCAAACGGCGCCGGAAAAACTACAACCATCAGGACAATTCTTAATATTATTAAACCAACATCCGGTGAAATCATTTTTGATGGTCGACCGATTACTTATGAATATTACAATCTAATAGGTTATTTGCCAGAGGAAAGAGGATTGTACAAAAGAAGTAAAGTAATAGATGTTCTTATCTATTTTTCTGCATTGAAGAATCTTTCCAGAACTGATTCATTAATCCGTGCAGAATTCTGGTTAAAGAGATTGAACATTTTAGAATTCAGAGATAAAAAAATCGAGCAGTTATCAAAAGGTAATCAGCAGAAAGTTCAACTAATTGCAGCCATTTTGCATAATCCGCAGCTTCTTATACTTGATGAGCCTTTTACTGGTTTTGATCCGATTAACCAGCAGGAGGTAAAAGATTTAATTCTATCTTTTCTTTCAGAAGGAAAAACTATAATCCTTTCAACCCATCAGATGGAACTCGCAGAAAAATTATGTGAGGATATTTTGCTTATCAATAACGGAAGAGAAGTTACTTCAGGAAAACTTTCTGATATAAAAAAGAACTTTGGAGGAAACAATATAAGATTAAGTTTTAGTGGTGATAACACTTTCTTAAAAAATCTTCCTGGCATCGTTAAATTTGATTTTTACAACAATTACACTGACATCCAATTAAAAGACGAAATTGTTCCTTCAGAGTTTTTGAAAAAAGTAATAAGCAATGTTGAAGTAAATCATTTTTCAATCATTGAACCGACTTTAAACAAAATCTTTATTGATTTAATAAAAAAGAATTCAGATAACTCATGAAAAAGATATTTGCGGTTGCCAGATGGGAATTTCTTGAAAAAGTTAAGACAAAAGCCTTTATCATTTCACTGATAATTACTCCAATAATTATAATTTCATTTTCAATTTTGCCTTCTCTCTTATTCAGGCAGGAAACTCCAAAAGTTGAAGTAATTGGAGTGGTTGACACATCAGGAATTTACTTTGAGGGTTTGAGGAATGAGCTAAATAAATATAATCTTCCGGATGGACGACAGAATTACGTACTAATTAATCTTACATTCAACAACAAAAATTTTGAAGAACTAAAAGCAACTGCAAATAAAAACATACAATTAAGTTTACTTGAAGGATGTCTGATATTGAATAGTACAGATAGCGATTCTGTTTATGCTGAATACGTAACAAAATCTATTGGAAATTTTAAGAACGTTGGAAGATTTGAAGAAGCATTAAGAGCTATCAGATTAACAAAGAAACTTGAGGAAAAAGGTGTAGATTCACAATTGATTCAATATTTTCAGGATAAAGTCATTGTGGAACAAATGAAAGTTGATGAAAGCGGAAATGTTTCTGATATTGATTTTCTTACTACTTTTTTTGTTTCAATTATTTTCATCCTTCTGCTGATGATGATGGTTGTCTATTCAGGACAGATGCTCGTCAGAAGTATGATTGAAGAAAAATCCAGCCGATTAATTGAAATGCTTGTATCAAGCACCACACCTGACGAACTTCTTACCGGAAAAATAATTGGACTTAGCTTACTCGGACTTACACAAATTATGATCTGGGTTATAATCGGGATAAGCCTCATAGCAGGTGCTGTAATTCCTTTAACTGCATTCAATAATATTTTTCCAATGTTATTATACTTTGTTCTTGGATTTTTGTTCTATGCCAGTTTATTTGTCGGTATTGGTTCAACTGTAAATACCGAACAGGAAGCTCAGCAGATAACTACCTACCTCAGTTTAATATTAATGCTTCCTGTGGTTATTGCAATGCCGGCTATTCAAAATCCGGAATTTTTAGCCACAAGAATATTTTCTTATATACCATTGACAACACCAACAGTCATGCTGCTAAGGTTAAATATTGAAAATGTATCTGTGCTTGAAATAATTCTTACTTTATCAATTTTGGTTCTTTCTATTTTGATTGTTACAAGATTGAGTGCAAAGATTTTTCGAATAGGTATTTTGTCATACGGAAATACTCCATCACTAAAAGAAATAATCCGATGGATCAAAGAGTAATGTTTTTCAGTAAATATGGAAATAATAATTATCCCTGCTTCAAATAGCAAAGTGAAGGTAAATTTTGAACATCTCTTCAACAAATAAAAATTCAGTAATAATTGTTGCTGACAAACCGATAATTAATCCTTCGGAAATTACTACGTATGAAAATTTATCTGTGAATTATTCAGTTTTTCTTAATACGTTATTATTTTCAAACTGGGTGGAGATTTTATTTGAGAACTTAAGTAATTTTGAAGTGGTTACTTTGTTGAACGAAAAGGATAAAGAATATCTTCCAAAATACCTTCTGCCTCACGATACAGTCACAATATTTTACAGTGAAGCAAGTCTTTTTGATATTACAGAATACTTAATCAAGCAAGTATCTTCCATCAATTCAAAAAATATAATTTTATTTTACAATTCAATCGGACTTAATCAAAACGATATTTTGCGAATTTTTAATTTAATTCAAACAGATGAACCATCAATAGCAATTGGTAAGTCAATTAAAGATAAAATTGTTCTTACCTGCACAAACGGCATTGACAAAGATTTGATCAATCCACTTTTTACGAATAACAGAAAGTACAGTGATTATCTGAAAGCAATTAGTAACAAAGATTTTTTCATTCATACTCTGGAAGGATTTTTCTCAGTAGATGATTTTGAAGATATTAAAAAGCTTTATATTGAACTATCAAAAAAAGAAAGTCTCTCATACTGCAGTCAGAAAATGCATGAGAGTTTCAATGATCTGTTTATAGAATATAAAGAGTTACTTAATGTCTAAAGTTGGAATATTTGGCGGAACATTTGATCCAATACATCTTGGGCATTTAATTACTGCTCAGTCCGTAAGAGAGATAAGAAATCTTGACAAAATAATTTTTATTCCTGCTTTTATTTCTCCGCATAAAGGTGATATGAAAACTTCGTCAGCAGAAGACCGGCTGAATATGATTAAGCTCGCCATTGATGGAATTCCTTTTTTTGATTATTCAGATATCGAAATAAAGAAAGGTGGCGTTTCTTACACAATTGAAACATTGAAAGAATTAAAGAAAATTTATGACGAAATGGAATTTATTATCGGATACGATAATATTTTTACTTTCCACACCTGGAAGGAGCCGGATGAAATTATGAAACTGGCAAAGATTATTGTACTAAAAAGAAAATCATCTCATCCTCCGCAATTTGAAGATAAATATTATAAGCAGGCTGTGTTTGTTCAAACGAGAGGAATTGAAATCAGTGCTACCGATTTGCGTGAAAGAGTTAGAAAAGGATTACCAATAAATTTTCTCGTTCCTCCTAAAGTGATGGAATATATTTATCAACATAAATTATACACTGAATAAAATGAAAATTTTAGTAACAGGCGGCGCTGGTTTTATTGCCTCACAAATTGCAGATGCATACATTGAAGAAGGTCACGACGTTTACATTCTCGATAATCTTTATACGGGATTTGAGAAAAATATAAATCCTAAAGCCAGATTCATCAACGTTGACATAACATCTCCATCAATAATAAATTTATTTGAAAAAGAAAATTTTGAAGTGGTAAATCATCACGCGGCACAAATTGATGTGAGAAAATCTGTTGATGATCCACTCTTTGATGCAAATACAAATATTCTTGGAACTATAAATCTGCTCCAGGCTTGTGTTAAAACCGGCGTCAGGAAATTCATGTTTGCATCAACCGGCGGAGCTGTTTATGGCGAACCGGAATACTTCCCTGCTGATGAAAAGCATCCGACTAATCCGGTATCTCCTTATGGAATAACGAAGCTTGCAATTGAAAAGTATTTATATTTTTATAAAAATGAATACGGTTTGAAGTACACAATACTGCGTTACGCAAATGTTTATGGACCAAGACAAAATCCATTTGGAGAAGCAGGTGTTGTTGCAATTTTCACAAGTAAATTATTAAAGAATGAAAATCCTGTCATCAATGGCGATGGTAAACAAACCCGTGATTATGTTTTTGTTGATGATGTTGTAAAAGCAAACTCATTAACACTTAATGATGTTAACTCAGAGATTTATAATGTCGGGACAGGCGTTGAAACAAGTGTAAATCAGTTGTTTGTTATGCTGAATAAAATTGCAGGAGGTAAAGCAAAAGAAAAGCATGGTCCTGCACCAAAAGGCGAACAGGCAAGAAGTGTAATCACTTCAGAAAAATTATTTCAAAAATTTAATTGGAAACCGTCAGTAAAAATTAATGATGGTTTGCAAAGAACCTTTGAGTCATTCAAAAAATTAAATTAAAAGAATTCTTGGTGAATAAGGATTTAATAGAAAAAGTATTCAATAATGAACGAAGAAAAGTTGCCAGAGCAATTTCAATTGTTGAGAACTACAATTCAGAAGCATCTGAATTATTGAAACAGTTACACACCCGTGTTGGGAAAGCATATCGTATTGGAATAACCGGACCTCCCGGTGCAGGTAAAAGCACTATCACGAATCAATTGACAAAATTATTTCGCAGAGAAGGAAATAAAGTAGGAATAATAGCTGTGGATCCAACAAGTCCATTTACAGGCGGTGCTTTGCTTGGCGACAGAATAAGAATGAACGAAATTGGAAATGATGAAGGAGTATTCATTCGAAGTATGGCAACCAGAGGAAGTCTTGGCGGATTAAGCAGAAAAGCAATTGATGCTGCTGATGTTCTGGATGCTGCCGGATATGATTACATAGTTCTTGAAACTGTTGGTGTCGGTCAGTCTGAACTTGATATTGTTCAGGCAGCGGATACCACAATTGTTGTTTTAGTTCCTGAATCTGGCGACTCGGTGCAGGCTATGAAAGCCGGCTTGATGGAAATTGCAGACTTTTTTGTATTGAACAAAAGTGACAGACCTGGTGCTGATCAGGCAATTGCATCTCTTCAAACTACTTTGATGATGAAAGACCATGATGAAAAAACATGGATGCCCGGAATCATCAAAACAATTGCATCAGAAAATAAAGGTATAACTGAGGTTCTTCAGGAAATTGATAGGCACAAAAAATTTATGATGGATCAAAATCTGTTTCTTGCTAAAAGAGAAAAGCAGACAAAAAACAGAATTAAAGATATTGTTGAGAATAAAATTAAAGAAGTTTTGTGGAGTGAAAGTGGAGAAAAATCTTTAAATTCAACAGTAGAAAAAGTAATTCTTGGCAATTTATCACCTTACCATATTGCAGAAGAAATAATTGAAAACTTCATTGGCAAAAAAACAATTAAGTAATTCAGCATCCTTAAGAAAATTTTGAGGTATAAGCTATGGAAACTACCGACCAATCATTTTTAATGGAACTTACAGAAAATCAAATCTTAATCCGCGATACAATTCGGGATTTTTCCCAAAAGAAAATCAAACCAAAAGTAATGGAGTGGGACGAAGCACAATATTTTCCGATGGAAATCTTCAGAGAACTCGGTGATCTTGGTTTTATGGGAATTATTTTTCCTGAAGAATATGGCGGCGCTGGATTAGGTTATGTTGAATTCGTTATTATCATTGAAGAACTTGGCATTGTTGATCCTTCCATATCACTATCTGTTGCAGCTCATAATGGTTTATGTACCAATCACATTTACAGATTCGGTAATGAAGCTCAAAGAAAAAAATATTTACCTGACTTGGTTTCAGCAAAAACTGTTGGTGCATGGGGATTAACAGAATCAGCATCAGGCAGTGATGCAGCAAGCCTTAAATCCATCGCTGAAAAGAAAGGCAATAAATATATTCTTAATGGAAGTAAAACTTTTACGACTCACGGTGCCTCAGCTAAAACATTAGTTGTAATGGCAATTACAAATAAAGATGCAGGTAAAAAAGGAATTTCGGCTTTTATTTTAGAAAAGGGAATGCCCGGATTAATTATTGGTAAAAAAGAAAATAAGCTGGGTATGAGAGCAAGCGAAACTGTTCAATTAACTTTTGAGAATTGTGAAGTGCCGGAAGAAAATTTACTCGGTGAAGAAGGAATGGGATTTATAAACGCAATGCAAATTTTAGAAGGAGGCAGAATTTCTATTGCGGCTGTAAGCCTCGGTCTAGCTCAAGGATGTCTCAACGAATCTTTAAAATATTCTCAGGAAAGATTTCAATTCGGAAAACCGTTATCTGCTTTCCAGGCAACACAGTTTAAATTAGCAAATATGAAAACGAACATCGAAGCAGCAAGACTCCTCACCATGCGTGCAGCAAAAATGAAAGACGATGGTTTGCCAAATATCAAAGAAGCAGCAATGGCAAAACTATTCGCAAGTGAAATTGCAGAAAAAGCTGCAAGCGAAGCTGTTCAGATTCACGGCGGTTATGGTTTTACAAAAGATTATCCTGTTGAAAAATATTTCAGAGATGTAAAACTGTTAACTATTGGAGAAGGAACTTCCGAAATCCAAAGGATTGTTATAGCAAGAGAATTATTAAAATGAAAACAATCGGAATTCAAATAAAAGCAAACGAAAACTGCTTATTGTTCCTTTCGTTATTTTTAGATTAAACAAATTACAATTTATATGAGCAACGAGTTATCGTCACTAGACATCCTCAAAATTCTTCAAAAGAACAAATCTCTTTTAA
>JACAFA010000163.1 GCA_013388525.1 Ignavibacteriaceae bacterium
CTGATGTAAATGCCGTATGCTTTATTATTTATAATTGTATTTGCACCGATCTTTGGAGAAGCACTGCCAAGCTCAATTCCGTAAAGATGATTTTGAATTGTGTTCCTTCGGATTTCACCATTACTTGAAATTAAGACCATTCCAGGACCCGGGTTTGATACATTATACGCTGTGATTGTATTCCCGAGAATACTTGGATTTTTTACCTGACTAACGTAAATACTCATACAATCTTCCGCCTCTGATACACTTGCACTAATTAAATTTTCTTTAATAAGTGCTTCACTACCATTTAAAACCGAAATTCCAATTAATTCGTAGTCTATGATTGAGTTATTTGTTATTCCAAGAGAAAAATTATCGGCATTGTTTATTTGTATCCCTGTCTTATAGTCAGATATTTCGTTTAAATCTATTTTCACTCCGGATACTTGATAATCTTCCACCATCCCAATTGATATCGCCGTACCGTTATTATTTTGCCCGCCATTTAGTGTGCAATTATAGATTCTTATATCTTCGTTATAAATTAGTTCAACATCTTCTAAGTCTTCCTGAATTAAATAACCTCGTTGAATACCAGTATTAAAGCCATTTATATAACACTGATTAATATTTAATGATTTATTGTTATTTGAGGTAATCCCAATGCTCCACAACGGATCGGTGGTATAATGAACAGTGTTTCTAATTATATCAACATTATTGAAACCATAATAGTACAAACAACCATAATAGTTTGGATATCCGGTTGAGAAAGAATTATCTGATAAAGTGATATCTACACCTTCTGTATTATGAACTTAGAAGAAATTCATTTCCGGCGAATTGCTTACAATTGAGTTAGATATCGAAAGTAACCTTGGTTTTTGTATTCCGTTCGTAATTACTACGACTAGATAGCCCGAATTAATTTCTGTGTGTTGTATCAGAAGCGTATCAACTTCTAGAAACTTAATCATTCCCGGTTCACAAAGACAGTTAAACGTTATACGGTTATTAATAATCCCAAGTAATTTTATTACACCTCGTAATTCAAAATCTCCGGGGGAAGAATATTGCAAATTTAGGATTACTCCTTCATTAAGAATTAATTCTCCATAACTGAAAAATTTTGAAGTGTTATTAATATTAAGTGTACTTCCACTATTAATTTTCAACTTGCCATTTGAAGTCATAGAAGAATTATCTTGCATATTAAGTGTTGATCCATCATTCAAAATAAATGAGCCGTTTACGTTACAACTCATTCCGTTAACTAAATTAAAAGTTGAATTTTCTGAAAGTTCAGCAGTTCCATTTATTATAATATTACACGAACCACCAAATGAGAATGGACTGCCATCCTCAAAAATAAAATTATCATTAATTTCAAAAGTTGAATGGTCATTAAAGTTAACAGCTACGCTCTGCGGAATAATCAAATCAGAGTCCGCTCCTTGGATTAACATTGAATAACCACTAAAATTTAGCTCTGCGCCTGTTTTTATTTCTAATGTTCCATATACTTTTAGTTTTGCATTTCGTCTGAAATTAACAGTACTTCCCAAATCAATTGTTAATGTAACGTTTACGGGTACAATTATATCGCATAAATAATCCCCGGATTCAATAGTTGTGTTGCTTGTGAGAACGATTGGTTCGCAAGGTGAAAGTATTTTAGTAAGCGGGTCGCCTACTATAACAGATCTCCAAGCTAGATAATTCATCCCCTGCCAAGCAGCATCTATCTGGTTATATCCTATAGCATAAGATGGAAAATAAACTGAAGTCCAAATATGTTTCATAAGGTATGGTTCCCAGGCATTTCCGCTACCACCTGTACCTCCTGTTAACAAAAATTCTGTCATTAGTCCTTGTTCACCTTGTACAACACGTCTTAGCATACCAATGCTGTATCCATTGAAACTTTCGTAAGTATTAAATACAGCTCCGTTGGCATAATTAAAATCTAATGTGTCCTGTATATAAGTGGGCGGCATACCCTGGTGTACTCCTGCAGAAGTGTAACCAATAACACTATCTGAACTGGTTGTTATCCAATTATTAATATCATCATTATACTCAGTTGTAAATCCGAGTGAATTTAATCTGTTAAATGCTTCAAGCATATCAGGACTGCCGGCACCGCCTCCATCAATAATCCAGGTTTTTTCACCACTTGTATCGGCAGCAATAGATCTATCAATTATATCCGTAATAATTTCATAGCTAAGTCCGTCAAGCCTGCTGACGAGATACGATAATTTATAATTGTAGCCAGACCAAGAACCATTATAAAAATCAGGTAAAAATCGTGCGTTCATTTCATAATAAGAGTCAGGATCAAAATATGGATTTGAAATAAATGGTAATGAATAACAATCATCTTCCGGATCGCACGAATTAGAATAACATTGTGAAGTATAATCATTGAATATCGCTTCTACAAAATCATCATAGTTTTGTGTATTAAGCATCGCAAGTACACCATCGAGACTTATATTACCCGGTACGCTCCAGTCTCCTGCTGACTGAATTTTATAGGGCACGCCGCGGCAAATAACCAAATAACGAATGGTCGAGGTCAAATTATTTTGCTGAAGGTGTAAACGGATTGGGTTTACCACCTCCTCCAGAAAATACTGCCAGGCGTGGAATTTTGCCGTGTCAACGCAGTGAGTGGAATCCCACACAGCCCATGTTGAGTCCTGAATATACTCATCACTATAGCCAAACTTTACAACGTGCGGGTCTGACCAGTCGCCAACGCTGATTTCGCGGCGGGGGAGTTGTAGGCGAACGATATTAGATCCCGGTATTCCACGAGCGTTTTGATAATAATTCTTAATCATAATTGATGTATCAGAATTTTCATTATAAACAACTAGAACAGTGCTCGCATCCGGTATTCCAGCATTTGTTTGTGCATCTGCTTCTTTGTAGCAGAGAGTAAATATAAAACAAAAGAGTAAAAAATATTTCATACATCCTCCTATTTTATTATTGTTAGTTTTTTAATTTCCGTATAACCTTTATCTGTTGTCATACGATAGAAGTAAATTCCTGAACTATAATTTTCTGCGTTAAACGATAAAGTATAAAAGCCCGGCTCTAATTCTTTGTCTATTAATATTTCTAATTCACTTCCAGTTATATCATATAAAATAATTTTCATGTTCGTTTTGTACGGTATTTCAAAATCGATTTTGGTTGAAGGATTGAATGGGTTGGGATAATTCTGATATAGTTTGAAGTTGAAAGGATTAACAACTTTTACTTCTAAAATTTTACTGAGATTAAAGCTTCCATCATAATCTATCTGTTTCAGTTGATAATAATATATACCTGATTCAGATACCACATCGGTGTATTTGTAGTTTTTAGTTGAAGTTGTTGTACCTTTACCATCAATGAATGCAATAGCTTCCCAACTTCTCTTATCATTTGATTTTAAAATCTCAAAACCTTGATTATTTGTTTCAGTTGCTGTAGTCCATTTTAATGTAATTGTGTTATTATTTGCCTCTACGTAAAATGAAGTTAATTCCACCGGAACTATTGTAGTATCAATATATCTATACACTAATCCAGTGTATCCAACAGCGTAGCCAATATAGTTTTTAGGTGAATGTAATTTTCTTAAGCCAATATTTCTTAACTCTAAAATTTCGTCCCAGGTATTCGCACTGTCAATTGTCTCATAAATTGCATTTCCTGTAATAAATCCATGTTGAATAAACAACCATCCAAAGTTTCTAATTATATTTTGTGAGTTTAATTGTAAAAACCAGTTGTTTCCCGAGTTAGTTGTTTTATATAAATAAGAGTTGGACTCGATAATAAAACCCGTATTTGAATTAGTAAAGAAAATATCATTTGAATCATAAAAGTTCAAATTAGTTTGTTGAATCCAATTTTCACCTCCATCCGTCGTTTTATGTGGTCTCCTACTTGAATTCGCAGTCCAGCCATATAAAGAATCAATAAAGCGAATGCTCTGAAAAATAACATTAGCACCTGCATTCAGTTGTGCAAACCAGTTCTCACCGGCGTCTATGGTTTTCAGTATTCCACCTCTTGTTGTTACCGCCCAGCCCGTTGTCGGGTTTATAAAGAAGATTCTGTTTATCAAGCCAATTGTGTCTGTAAGTCCGGTTCTGTTTACTACATACCAGCTTTCTCCTGCATCAGTTGTCTTTACTATCCGGCAGGGTGCACTGCCTGCAAAACCTGTTACACTATCTGTAAAGGTTACGCATCTTAATGTAGAGGTAAATACATTGCGGGGAAAGTTTGGCAAGCCAAACCAGTTGTATCCGCCATCTGTGGTTTTATAGACAGGTCCACCTGTGTATCTTCCGTCTGCTGCATAACCGGTTAGTTCATCCGTAAAGTAAACGTCAATAAAGTTTGTGTTAAGAAACAGTCCGCCCCAGTTGTCATAACCATTTGTTGTTTTGTTTATCATTAAGTTACTTCCTACAGAGTAACCAACACTATTGGGTAATAATTCAAGCTCCCATTCGCTTAAGTTTCCTATTGGTGGGTTAAACCAGTTTTGTCCCCGGTTGGTTGTCTTCCTTATTCCCCAGCTTTCGCCCTGGTATGTCCCTATCGTGTAGCCGATATCTGCATCAATAAATTTTATGCTGTTCAGTTCATTATGCTGAAGTGCGGCATTCTGCACCCAGCTTATTCCGCCGTCACTGCTGTAAACAGTCTTTCCCAAATATCCTGCTGCTGCTATGTGCAGCGAGTCTATTATATCTATTGCATAAAGGTCACTTGCGTCGCCTACCTGCACTTGTGTCCAGCTACTTCCTCCATCTGTCGTTCTTAAAACTTTTCCTCCTCCGCAGCCGATCATTCCATATTGTTCTGTTAAGAAATCTATTGCCCAGTAATGTGCATTTAGTCCGGCATTAACGGATAGCCAGGTTAAGCCGGCATCAGTTGTTTTCAGTAATGTTTGGTTTAGTCCACAAACAAAGCCCAAAGTATCATTCAGCATCTGCACTCCCCAAAGGTCATTTGTTGTTCCGCTTGGTACTTGTTCAAACATTTCTCCGCCATCAGTAGAGCGTAGAATTATTCCACTGTAACCTGTTGCAATTACTATTTGTCCATTAAAAGAATCTACTTTTAAAAGAAGAGTTGTCGTTTGTGTCTCCGAGATTGTCCAATCATCGCCGGCGTTTGTTGTTTTTATAATTGCACCGAGATCACCAACTACCCAACCAGTATCGGAGTTAACAAAATTCACTCCGATGTACGTTACTCTTGGCACTCCAGGGCTTAACTCTGTCCATACTCCTGTGCTTTGTAAAGGAAACAATCTTCGCTTTTCTTCTTGAAGATTTTTGCCAGCATATTTTTCTTCGTAGCTCTGGTAGCCTTCCTGCAGTTCTATGCCACGGCGGTATTGGACAGATTTTTCTGCTGTTGTGTCCTGCACTTGTGAAGCAATAAAACAGTTTGACAATAAAACAATAAGTAATATTTTTTTCATTTCTCAATCTCCAATTCACTTTTCTTCATCTTCAAAATTAAAATTCTTTGCAACTTACGCCCAGGTTGAATCCTGAATATACTCATCGCTATAGCCAAGCTTAACTACGTGCGGGTCTGACCAGTCCCCTACGTTTATTTCGCGGCGGGGGAGCTGCAAGGGAACAAAATTTATAGCAGGGATACCACGGGCATTTTTATAATAATTCGCAATTGATTGTGAAAGTGTGTCCCCCTCATCAACAGGTTCTCTATACACCACAAGAACAGTACTTGCATCTGGTATGCCCGCGTTTGTCTGAGCTTCTGTTATATTAAAACAGAGAAGAAGAAGAAAACCAAGTAGTAAAATATTTTTCATATTACCGCTCCTTTATTTTAATTGAGTTATTTTGATTACAGCACTATATCCAGTGCTTGTTATCATTCTTACGAAATAAATCCCCGAAGGGAGTGCTAAATTTTCTAAAGTTGTTTTGTAAAACCCTACCTCTTTATCTTCATTCATCAATTCTGAAATCTTTTCTCCTTTAATGTCATATATGGAAACGTTTATTAAACTTTTTTGAGGAACCTGGTAATTAATTACTGTGGATGAGTTAAACGGATTAGGATAATTTTGAAATAATGAAAACTCTGCAGGTACCTGAATTATTACCTCTACAACTTTGGAGTATTCAAAGCTTCCATCGTAATCAATTTGTTTAAGTCTGTACTGATATTTACCTGACGAAAGCGATTCATCTGTGAATGAATAAAACTGGATTTCAGTTGTCGTTCCGTGTCCGTTTACAAAACCAATTTTTCGCCAATCTTCTTGAAGGAGTGTAGTTTTTGACAAAGCACGTTCAATTTCAAATCCTTTGTTATTAACTTCACTCGCTGTACGCCAGCTAAGAATAACTTTATTATTAATTGATTCACTCTGAAAAGATATTAACTCAACAGGGACATAAGTTGAATCGTAATATTTCATTATTAACCCTAATTCTCCAACAGCATAGCCTAAGCCGGAATTTAATAAGCTCATCCCTTTTATTCTGACACCATTAAGTTCAGTGTATTCAAACCAGTTTTCACCTCCATCAATAGAGCGATAGGTTTTATATCCAATTATGAAAATAGTGCTGTCTTTGTAGGTGCTAAGTTTTGCAATACTAAACCCAGTGAGATTCTGATTTTGTATCCAAGTTATTCCTCCATCCGTAGTTCTATAAAGCTTGTTACTTTCAAGTAAAAAGCCGTTTTGATAATCCATAAAAAAAACATCACGTGATTGACCAATATTTATATTCATTTGCTGTATCCAGTTTTGACCGCCATCAGTAGTTTTATAAGGTCTTGCACCTAAGGCTGGAGTCCATCCATACAATGAATCAACAAAATGAACACTGCTAAATACTATACTAAGCGGTGCATTCAATTGTGCAAACCAGTTATCACCTCCGTCTGTGGTTTTAAGTATCCCTCCTCTGCTCGTAACCGCCCAACCTGTTGCTGAGTTAATAAAGAAAATTTTATTTATTGTACCAATCGTATCTGCAAGCCCGGTTCTGTTCGCAACGAACCAGGTATTTCCTGCATCAGTAGTCTTAACTATTCTGCAAGGAGGTCCGCCAGCAAAACCAGTCAAGCTGTCGGTAAAAGTTATGCTGTTTAATGCTGATGTAAATAGATTAGTTGGAAAGTTGTGTAACCTAAACCAAATCGTTCCACTATCCAATGTTTTATAAACAGTTCTGCTTGCAACATAACCTGTTGTTTCATTGGTAAAAAACACATCGGCAAAGTTGTCGTTTATTATTAGTCTCTGCCAATTTTCATAACCGTTTTCTGTTTTAAATATTTTTAAGTTTGTACCTGCTGCGTAACCGGTGTTTTCAGAAAGTAAAACAAATTCGTATTCTCCTATGCCAGCTATTCCCGCAATACTCTGCCAGTTTTGTCCCCTATTGGTTGTTTTGTACATCCCTATTTCACTCATTGCAATATAACCAGTGTCAGTGTTTATATATTTTATGCAGTTTATTTCGTGTGTAGTAGTTTGCTGCCCGTTTATCCATGTATTACCGCCATCACTGCTATAAATATTTTTAGCTGCGTATCCGGTTCCACCATAACCTGCTGCTGCTATGTGCAGACTATCTATAATATCAATGCTAAATAATGGGTAACTATCGCCTGCCTGTATTATTTCCCAGTTTTGTCCGCCGTCAGTTGTTCTAAGGACTTTTCCGTTAGCTGCAATAAACCCGTAACTCTCATTCCCCAAAGGGGCAGGCATAAAATCAATCCACCAGTAATCAGAAGTATAGCCGGGTGTAAATATCCTTTGCCACGTTAAACCCCCATCTGTAGTTTTTGTAAGCGAGTTAGCTGTTCCGCAAGCCCAGCCAAGTGTATCGTTAAGCATTTGCAAACCCCAAAGGTCTCCACTAACATTGCTATTTACCTGTGTAAATGTTTCTCCTCCATCTGTTGAACGAAGGATTAGTCCTCCAAATCCACTTGCAATTACTACTTGTCCGTTATAGCTTCTTACTTTTAGTATTGGGGTTGTTGTGTTCGTTTCACTCACTGTCCAGATATTTCCTCCATCTGTACTTTTTATCAGAGTACCGAGATTACCAACTGCCCAGCCTGTATCTTTATTAACGAATTGTATCCCGAGATAATCAACTCTTGGAACTTTGGGATTTAGTTCTGTCCATACTCCAGTACTCCTTAAAGGAAAAAATCTTCTTTTTTCTTCTTGAAGGTTCTTGCCGGCATATTTTTCATCAAAACTCTGGTAATTTTCATTCAGCTCAATGTCTCGACGGTATTGGACAGGTTTATCTGTGGTGCTGTCAGCTAAAGCGTCAGAAAATCTTTCTTGAGTATATTGCTGGGCATAGTTCAAAGAAGGAAATAGTAATAAGGAAAGCAGAAAAGTGAGAAGAAAATTAATTTTCAGGGATTTTTTGCTTTGCATATAAATACCCTTAATTATTTTTGTTTTAAAGTTAAGAAATTAATTTGGGAAAGGTGAGAAAAAAAGTCTTCATAAATAAGGCGATCTTTAGACCGCCTTGGTTTCGCACAATAGAAAAAATTTTATTGCTTTGAGAGCTAAACAAAACTTGTTATTAAAATAAATTATAAGAAATTCCTAACTGTAATGCTTCCTTAAGCTGTCTCTGGATTGATTCATCTTCATCATAAATCAAGAGCACATTAAATGAAACAGAAATGTAATCATTAACTTTGGCTACAATCAGGTTATCCCATCTTACGTCCCATACACTAAGATCATCGAATGTTCCAAACAATCTGAGACTTGTAAGGTAAGCCATGTTCTCCATGAATTCCCATTTGTATTCAGTAACCGACTCAATACCGGTTTCGTTTTTAAATTTCTCTAATTCAGGAGTTTCTGAATCATCTGTGTAACGCAAAGCAAATTTATCAGCCCAGGTTTGTTTCATTCCTATTCCAAGTCTGCTTGAAAAATTTGGAATCTGATCATAAATAAATCCGAGTGCTTCCGTCAAATAAAATGGGTCCATAAAATCAACTATCTGAACTGATGGAACCGGGTTGTAATCAAATCCTTTTGTTACCGCTGTTCTTGCTGTTAAACCTGCATAAGGACTAACTGCCCAGTTTATATGATAAATTAAAGTGCTTTGGAAAAATATTTCATTATCATTAGTTCTGTACTCTTCATCTCCGATTTTAGTTCTGCCATAAGCAAACTTTAAACCATTTCTCCATTTCCAGGGATCACCGATATAGTCAAGACCAAGCAACGAAAAGAAAGTAAAGGACAGCGAGTTTTGTCCGCCTTGTGACCAGTTATCAAAAGCAACCTGCGAAAGGTTTATACCAACTACACCTCTCGGAGTCCAAAGTGTATCCTTCTTTTCCTCAGTTGCTTCCTGAGCAAAAGTTACAATTGTAAATAAAGCTATTAAACAGAAAGCTAAAATTGATCTCATTTGTATTCCTTATTATTTTTTTAATTGAATTGAATAGTCGTTAAAGTTCAGTTAATAAAATTTGTTATCAGACTTTTCTCATTTAACAAACTTTTAATCTTTATATAGGGAATTTCCAGCTCTGTCGGTCCAAATGCATAAGCTGTTATTTCATAATTGTTGTAATAAAAAACCAGACTGCTGTCAGTGATAAGAAAATTATTATTCAGATAAAACTCTTTATTTTCAAACCAATATCCTGCTTCGCCAAGATCAGCTTCCGAAGTAAGTTCTTTCAGTTTTCTAAATTCTGCTTCGGCAATTTTTGTCAGTTCCTGCTGTTTATCTTTTGGAATTAATTCGTCGAGTTTAATTTCTTCCCCGTTATTTAAATTAAAATTCTTGAATGTTACGTAAGTATTGGGATGTGCCCCGCCCGTAAATGAGTATTCCATAAAATCAATTGAAAAAATATTTTCTTTATTTAATTTAACTTCACCTGTTCGCTCAATAAACCACGATTGATATGAGTCGGGAAATTCTTTAATGAACTCTTCATAATCCTGAATAAAAATTTTCATTTCTGTCTCGTAATCAATTTCTCCGGAGTTGCTTCCATCATTAGAAAAAAGTTCAACAATTGATTTGTTAATTTTATCCTTCACAGTTGGATTTTCAAATTCAGTTATCTGAGGGAATTCTATTTTAATATGTGCACAATTATCCTCACGCAAACTGTCGCAGCCACCAGATTGTTTTTCATATTTAACAATCCTGAACTTCAATTCGTTTTCAGCAGGAGTATTTTTACCTCCGCAGGAGATGAATGATAAAAGTATACTAGCGGAAATAAAGCCTAAAAAATATTTTTTCATGTTCTGATTCTTTAGAGATAAAATAGATTTATAAATGATTCAAAAATAACTATCCTAAAAAAAATTTACCTATTTAAAAATCAGGTTTTACATAATTATAATTTATGAATGCTGATTAGCTCAGTGATAAGTTTATTGATATCTGGTTCATCATTTACTGAAATTCCCAGCGGATCCTCAAAAGTTTCAATTCCTAAAAGAGTCCGAACAGAATTAGCAACACCATTACTTAAAACCTCAAGATTGTAGCCGCCTTCAAGAAAGAAAATTATTTTACCAGCACAGATTCTTTCTGCAATCATAATAAGTTCGTGCGAAATCCAATTATAACCAGTTAAACTTAAATTAAGATTTGCAAGCGGATCACCCCAATGGGCATCATAGCCTGCTGATACTAAAATTAAATCCGGTTTAAATCTCACTAATGATGGAAATACTACTTTATCATAAACAAGTTTAAATCCTGTGTCACCAACTCCAGCCTGCAAAGGAATGTTAACAATTGTTCCTTCAGCTTCACCCAGCCCGGTTTCTCTAATGCTTCCGGTACCCGGATAAAACGGATACTGATGTGTTGAAATAAAAAGTATATCCGGATCATCACCGACAAAAGCCTGTGTTCCATTACCATGATGAACATCAAAATCAACTATGGCAACTTTTTTTACATCAGGTTCAAAAAGAGCAACTTTAGCTGCAATAGCTATGTTACCAAACAAACAAAATCCCATTGATTTGTTTGCCAAGGCGTGATGTCCGGGAGGACGAAGTAACGCAAAACCATTTGTGAGTTCTCCTTTAATTACTGCCTTAGTTAAGTCAATGGAACTGCCAACTGCAGTAGAAGCAGCAGCAAAGGAATATTTATTTGAATAAGTGTCAGGATCTAAATAACCGCCGCCATTCTCACAAAATGCTTTCACATACTTGACATATTCTTTTGTATGGCAAATTGTTAGTTCATTAATCTCAGCCGGACGTGAATTTAATAACTTAAGCTCTCCAAATAATTCTTTTTCTTTCAATCCTGTAATTATTGATTCAAGTCTTTTCGAATTTTCGGGATGACCGGGCTGGTCGTGCTTCAGAAATTCTGAATCGAATACTATTCCGGTATTTAATTTTTTCATAGAATATTTTTACAAATTTATATTCATTCAACTTAAAAATAGTAAATATTGCAATCTTCAAATAAGGAAATTCTTAAAAGCTTCATTTGAATGAAAAAATTTTATTTCTTTTAAAAAATAAACTTGATTTTATTACAATCTATTTTTAGCTTAAGGACGAGTTTAAAGAACATCCTGAAAATTATTTGATAAACGATAATGTGTGTTTGTTTTAATATCATTGATTTAAATTAAAAATCATTAAACAGTCAACTTGTTTTCTACAGTTTTTAATTAATCAACTTAATTAACACAATACAAACTAAAAAAAGAGGATGCTATGAAAGACCTTTTCACCTTTTTTCTGATCGTGTTCATTACTCTCTGGAGTTTAAGTTTAACTTCAGCACAATCAGAATCAGATCCACCATACACAGATGATCCATTCATTTTGTTTGCAAATCCCGGTCCTGCAAATAATGGAGGATCGCCAAACTGGGGAATATTTTTCAACCTGATTGCATCACCTACACATTACGTCACACTATCGCAGATGACAACAGCCAGTAATGCTGCAGCAAATGCAACTTTCAGTGTCGATTTTTACACAAGATCGGGCAATGCATTAGGTGGCCCTGTTGGCTCAGGTCCGGGTAGTTCATCTGCAGGCTGGACAAACCAGGGAAATTTTCCGGTTACACAAGGTTCGGTTAGCAGTGGTGTTTCATTATTATTTTCTATTCCGAGTATAACTATTAATCCCGGAGATACATTAGGAGTCGCTATGGTTTTCATAGGTGCCGGACCGAGATACTTCGGTACTGGAACTCCACCGTATGGAACCTATTCCAATACAGGTCTTACATTAGTTACCGGTGATGCACGCTCTGCACCATTCACTCCTTCGGGAAGCTTTTTCTCATCAAGAGAGCTTGTAGGCGAAATACATTATGATGCATCTGTTCCTGTAGAGCTGGTTTCTTTTAATGCTTCAGTTAATGTAAATAATGTTGAGCTAACCTGGGCAACTGCTACTGAATTAAACAATCAGGGATTTTATATAGAAAGAAAATCATCCGGAAATGATTGGGGAAATGTTGGTTTTGTTGAAGGAAGTGGGACTTCTACAGAGACAAGATTTTATTCATTTATTGATAAAAATATAAAGTCTGGCACTTATTCATATAGACTAAAGCAAGTTAATTTTGATGGTACTTTCAGATATTATGACCTTGATAGAGAGTTGGAAGTTGGAGCTCCGCAGATTTATTATCTCTCACAAAATTATCCGAACCCATTTAATCCAACTACAAAAATTAATTGGCAGATTAAAAATGATGGGCTTGTTACGATAAAAATTTTCGACCAGCTCGGAAAGGAAATTGTTACCCTTGTAAATGAAGAAAAATCGGCAGGTTCATACGAGACTGAGTTTGATGCTTCCGCTTTAGCCTCAGGTATTTATTATTATAGATTAACATCGGGTGGTTTTGTTGATACAAAGAAGATGATTCTAGTGAAGTAATATCAACCTACTATTCTTTTTTACATCCCGCTTAGTTAAGCTGAGCGGGATTTTTTATGTTAAACAACATTTAAAAATGAAAAAGTCCCAGTTTAAAGCTGAGACTCTTTAGCTCCGCAGGTAGGACTTGAACCTACGACTCCCTGATTAACAGTCAGGTGCTCTAACCAACTGAGCTACTGCGGAATTTCTTGAAATTGAGGGTCAAATTTAACCACTCGGTGGACACATGTCAAGAATTCTTTTCCATCAATTTTTTCGATAACGTACCTAAAATTGTGTAATTGATAAAATAGGTTCAAAAGAGCGATTACCAAATAGTTGATTTAAGAAATTTATAACTAAAAAGAAATTCTTATCAAGACTTCTGCTATGCTC
>JACAFA010000187.1 GCA_013388525.1 Ignavibacteriaceae bacterium
ATAAATCTGTATTTCACTCCTGCTCCTTTGTGAAGTATGCTATAGCTTTTTTTAAAATGTCTCGTTCCATTTTTAGTCTCGCTATCTCCTTATCTTTTTTCCTCAATTCTTCCTGTTCCGGTTTCAAATGTCCTTTTCCTGGAAATGCATTCTTTGCATCTTCTAGATATTTCTTCTTCCAGTTAAACAGAGTATTGTCGCTTATTCCCAACTCTGCCGCTATGGTTTTTACTGATTTGCCTGAATCAATTACAAGCTTTACTGCCGAGAGTTTGAACTCTCTGTCAAAGCTTCTCCTGGTTGTTTTTTCTGACATGTTAGCTCCTATATTTATTATTATCTTAAATATAGTTGCTTTTCTTATTGTCTTCTATATGGGGTACGGTTCACGGCAAGGTCAGGGACTGAGCACTTTAAGTTTGCAATACATAATCTTAATATTTATTGGGGAAGTGGAAGTTTCTATAATAATTTTAATACAGAAAACAGAGTTTTCACAGCAGATTTAACACCAAGTAATGGGGTTGTTTCTTTTGATCAAACTTTCACATCAGGCGATTTGTTCAATGCAGTACAAAATGCTATTCAATCGGGAGAATATTTTTTAACCCTTGGAATTAAATTGGATCCCGAATCGAGTCCGCATCCCTGGTGGACGCTATACAAATACGATAGTGACGCTCCAAATACAACAGAAGTTCCATGCATAGAACTAACAATTGTTTGGGATTTACCTCACCAGATCGTTACTGTTGATCAAAAATTATCAAATTCAACCTCAGTTGGGAATGTAGATTTATATTATAATCAAAACGGAAACTGGATAGGCTATTCAGTGCCACACATTTTTTCATGGGAGCTAAATCGAGATAAAATCTTAAGGGGATCACGAGATGTTATTAACAATGAGAAATATAATAGGTGGAATGATATCCAAGACGTAAAGAACCATAATATATTTACCATTGTTCCTGGTTTAAGTAGTCTCATTTCAAATTTCAAAGCGACGCAATCAAGCGTTATCATTAAAAACAAACTTGTAGAAGTAAACAATATTTATGCGGGTAAATTAAAATTTAGAGACCCGTGGTTTATTAACTATAACGATCCAACTAACTATCAGGATCAATATGGTTTTAAAAATTTAGGTTCAGATGCCATTTACGAATGGGTTAATTCTCCTTTTAATCCCAATACTGGTTCAGGTTCAGGAAGTGAATATAAAGGAATATTTCTAAATCAAGATCCATCCTTGGGAATGCAGACATATTCAATTTATTCATCGCCTCACGATATAAACCTATCACAGACTGGACGAACTCATCAATTTGTTTGGCGAAGCTGGGAATATGATCCATTAAAAGTGGATATTAAATCTCCTAACAATAAATCCACAAATGTTGTTTTTCTTTCAACCGCCAACACAACGATAACTGCAAACTTAAAAGGCACACAACTCTCAAATGAAACTACCGCATACGATTACAACAGCCAAAGAAAATTTGTAAGAACAGATAACGGAAATCTGCACAACGTTTATATCAGTTTAGGTGCATTATGGTATGAAAGAAGTACAGACGGAGGCACAACCTGGGACATTGTTGGCGGGCAACCAATTAATTCTGATAATCCCAAGCAAGTCTCAATTGATTATTTACCACCCGGTTCCGGGACAGACGTGGTGTTAATAGCTTATCAATGTACAACTTCAACCGGATCTAAAGTTGTAGTTGATGTTTATATTGACGGTGCACCAAGAGCAGGTCAATTCAGATATGATGTTGTATCATTTACCCACACATCCGGAGAGTATAGTCAAATGAACGCTGAACCGGTAATTTCACTAGCTCAGGAATGGGACTTTCTGATTACTTATAAAGTGCCGGGCTTGTTACCTGAAGGCGGTGATGATCCAACACAGGCTGGTTTGTATTATTCGTTCGGCTGGCTAAACGGATTGTATGGTTGGCAATTAACCTGGTACAATCCAACTCAAAAATGGGTGATGATTCCAACGACTGGCGTAAATTCAATTCACCCAACAATTGGGGATGATGTTTATAGCGGCTATAATTACTTTCACATAGCATATCAGGAAAATAACCAGATTAAATATCACTATCGTTTTGGACAAACGAGAACAGGTTCACTTATGTCTGGTGGCAATCCTTATGTTTGTTCCAACAATACAGGATTTACAGAGCATTACAATCCATCTATTATTTCAATGGGCACTACTGCTCGCGTCTGCTGGGTTGGTTACAGGATGGTTTATTATGAAGAAGAAAATGAAGTTGATGCATTCCCGCAATATAGAGTACTTTTCAGGCGTCCAGGACAAACAACTTTCTGGCAATTTGGTAACAATGTTTCTTTTCCGAATATTAATAAAAACTCAACAAATACTTATTATGCTTTTGCCTGGATCGAGAACAATAGTCAAGTATGGTTTGCTGATAATACTCTTTCAACAGTACGACTGCTTGATGATGTCACTGGCCAGCAAGTTCAGATGTGCAACGGTACCACTACTACTAATATGTATTGTATGACTTATGAGCATAATACTGGTGTTCCATATTACTTTGAGAGGAGTAATAATCTCGACAGTTACTATCAGTCTCACAAAATAAAAAACAACTTTTTCTCCTCTGGGAGAGAAGGCGTTGTTTCAGTGGATAGCTCCGAGTTCTACTTTGCATTAGGTGATATAGAAGTTGATGGTCAAACAATTAATTTTATTGAAATACCAGACACAATAGATGTCAACGATCTCAACTCAATCAATCAGTGTCTGATAACGGAACCAATTACTCTGTCCGACAATACAAATTTCATTTATAGCGTACAGTACGGACTTAATGATTCTCTTTCAGCGGTTCAGGCAATTACTGGTGACAGATTCATAAACTTCAAAGTATTACTCATTGATGATGCAACCGGACAAACCATCGGCGAATATGATAATGTAACTTATACACAAAATAATCTTTATCAGTATAATAACATTTCATATCAGGTAAATACACAAGGGATTGGTAACAGAACGGCAAGATTAAAACTTGTTCTGGATAATAACTTCGAATCAGAATATTCTTTATCCAGAATTTTTGCAGATGGATCAATTCTTGGCAAATCAACCGTTAAGCAAATCAGTTATTCAGGAAGCGAAGTAATAAAATCATATGAACTTTCCCAGAACTATCCGAATCCGTTTAACCCAACGACGACGATCAAATTCCAAATACCAAAAGCAGGAAATGTTACGCTAAGGGTCTATGACATACTTGGAAACGAAATAACAACACTTGTAGAAGGGTTTAAAGAAGTTGGGAAGTTTGAAGTAAACTTCAATTCATCCTCACTTGCAAGCGGTGTATACATCTATCGCTTAAATGTTAATGACTATGTTAATGTGAAGAAGATGGTATTGCTCAAGTAAAGTAAACAATATTTATGAGGTGGCATCTCTAAAAAAGGTGCCATCTCTGCTATATCTGCGCAACTGAATTCACGGTCAACAACTCTTGCCAAACACTAAATAATTTTTTCAAAATTCTTTTCTCTTTTGAGAAATAAGCCTTCCAATATTTAAGAAAACAAGCTCAAATCAGATGAGTAAAATGGTTTTAAATCACTTAAAGCAAGAATGAATTTTGTCCGAATATGGCATTTAACATGCGTATTTGCAGCAACTTGAATTCGAATATTAATCTTAACAATGGGGTAACACAATGGCACTAATAGCAGTAATAGATGATGATCATGATATCCTCGATGCAAGCAGTCTGGTACTGACAGCTAAAGGATATGAAGTAATCACCGCAGATAATCCGGATGACGGTTATAAAATCGTCAAGGAGAAAAAACCCGATCTCATCATACTTGATGTGATGATGAATGAACCGGATGACGGTTTCTTCCTTGCACAGAAATTCAGAAAAGAAAAATTTGATATTCCGATTATTATGTACACATCGGTGTCAAAAGCATTAGGACTTGAATTTGCGGCTGGCGAAATGGTTCCGGTGGACGAGTTCATCGAAAAACCAATTTCTCCGGATACGTTGATAGATAAAGTAGAAAAACTTTTACAATTACATTACAAGGAGTGAGGCAGATGTTTGTAGCTGAAAAAAATGCTCTCTCCGAAGAAATTGAGAGCTATGTAAATAAATATGGTAATGACCGTTCCGCTCTACTAATGATACTTCACGAAATTCAGAAGAAACACAGACACATTTCTGAATTTGCACAGCAGGAAGTAGCAAGACTTTTAAATATTCATCCTGTAGAGGTTTACAGCGTCATTTCTTTCTTCGC
>JACAFA010000107.1 GCA_013388525.1 Ignavibacteriaceae bacterium
AGATTTTCATAGGCATATTCCTTTATGATTAATTATAACTTTTAGTTTAAACATTCTTTATTGAATTCAACTTTTTGACGATACATTAATAATTCATTCCCGTCAGGATTTTCATATCTTACAGTAAGTATTGATTCCTGAATATATCCTTCCTTCGCAGCAATCATATCAAGCGGAAGTGTTCCGAGATAATATTTATCAAATGGAAAATCTTTCACATCAATTCCGCTGCGAACTTCTTTGAGATATCGTTTGCATTTTTTACAAACCTGGATTCTGTATGATTCTTCATTTTCCGGGTTTATTAACTTTAATGAATTATGATCTTCATTCAAACAAAAGGCACATTGAGTTCTCTTGAAATTCCATTTAGTGTTGCAGCATAAACACCAGAGAGTCCGCTGACCACTATCAGAATTAACATGCGCTAAACCGGGCCAGTGTCCACAAACAGGACAATATCCGTTGAACCAATTCAGCTTGTCTATTCCTTCCAATAAATAATTGGCAGCAAATTCTCTGAAAGGTCGTGCAAAATAAACTGCAAAGAAAGTGAATATATCTTCAGCAAGATTATTATCACGAATAACTTTTCTTACTTGATTGCCTTCATTTTTTATTATCTGAAGGAGAAGGTCATTTACTGATATTTTTTCCTGAATCATGGCATCGGTAATAGCTGTAAGCTCATCTTTACTATCACTAAGATGATTATTCAGCAATTCAAGAATTTCAATTGCAATCTTGTTTGCATCGTTCGGATATAACTCAATACCACACGGACTTAATAAATAACGACCTTCTGTTAGTCTCTGTTTTCTATTTTCAAGCTCATATCTCAGAGGTGATTTTTTAATAAGCGGCAGAGTCTTGCAGCTTTCAAAAAATCCCTTTAAGTCAGAAGTAAATGGATTTAGCATTTCGATGTTGCTATCCATTTCAGAGACGCTATTTGTTTTTAATTTATTCATTCTTAACTAATTAAATTAGAACGCAACCTTTCCTGAAAGAAATCCATACAAAGCAGAATTAGTTTCTTCATCAATTTCTTCATTCCCTTGAATAGTTGTAGAAATATTTCCAAGTTCAAGTGCAATTGAAAAACCGCTTACTATCGGAAAAACAAAATTTCCGTAAATCACAAAATTTTGAGCAGTAGCACCAGCAGGAAGTTCATCTGTCTGATTTTTATCCATACCGCCACCAATAATCAAATTGAAATGGTCGTCAATTTTGGAAGTGATGTTCGCCCAAACTCCAAGATTCTTTCTATCATTATCTTTACTTCCATTTCCGGCAATAGTAAACAGATTACAATTATTCAGGTTTGTGCCAGTATTAACTTCACCGTGAAGTTCAAAATATTTGTGGAATGGTAATGTAAAGTCAGCACCAAAACCAGAAGCGTTGTAATCATAGTCAGATGTATCAGGAATCGGTGAGAACTTTGCGTAAACGAAATAAATACCAACTGTTTTATTTTCAAGAAACTTCAAAGAAAAACGACCCTGAAACATTGGCATTACAGCTTTGTTGTCATTTCCTAAACCGCTGACATCACTTGTAGCTTCAGCTAAAGCTAATTGTATCAACGGCACAACATCCTGAACAGGAATTTTGTAAGCAATTTGAATTTGCCCGCGGCGGAAACCCTGATTGCCGCTAAACCATAAATTACCATTTGTATTTTGAGTGTTAGGATTTAATGGTGAGAAGAGATCCCACTGCTGACCGAATTTGAATTCCCAATTATCTACAGCAAGAGATGCATAAGCAAGCCTGATGCGTGGGTTAACATTTGTATTGAAGCCTGCGGCATTAAAGAAATCAAGCTCAATTAATCCGCCAACCTTTACGTCTTCTCCGTAAATACCTTTAAGACCAAACCTGGTATGCATTGCTGTAAATCCCAGTGCAGCGTCTTCAACACCATTCGCAAGCTGAGGTGCTGTAAGGCTGGCATTGCCAAAAGAAAATACACCTTTAGATGAATAAACTCCATCACCTTTTACAAAACCATAGGGCTTTAATTCCAGACCCTGTGCAAAAAGTGAAATACTGAATGCTGTAGTTATCAGCAGAACGTAGAACGATTTCATTGAACCTCCAGAAATTGTGATGAATATGTATTAATTACAGTTATTTATTTTTTAATAATTCTCCCTCTTTCAAATGCTCATTTATAAAAAATTCGTTTTGAACATCATTAAAATCTATTTGCTCAGGATGTGTATAAATATTTAGTCTTCTTCCTCTTGCGAAACCAATAAGTGTTATTCCGCTTTCCTCTGCAATATCAACTGCCAGACTTGTGGGAGCCGTTTTAGAAACAACCACTGGTACTTGAGCACGTGCCGCTTTCAGCATCATATCCGATGAGATTCTACCGGATGAGTATAGTAATGAATTATGAAATTGATACTTACATTGCAAAGCACATCCGATTACTTTATCAACCGCGTTATGCCGCCCGATATCTTCTCTAATAATCACATTGCCATTATTGAAGAATAATGAAACAGAGTGAATACAGCCTGTTTTGTCATACCATTCAGAATTATTGACGAGATGTTTGAACAAACCGGGAAGTGTTTTAACGTTCGTATTTACTTTGAAGTCTACCGGTTTGAGATTTTTTCTTCTATACTCAAGGTTTGAAATCACTCCCTGACCGCAGCCGGAACTCATTGTCCGCGATTCGGTCCATCCATTAACAATACTTTTATTTTTGTCTGAAAGAATGAACTCTATTCTGTGCTCGCTTTGGTTTTTAATGATGTGATCGATTTCCTCAAGACCCGAAATAATCCCTTCAGTAAAAAGAAATCCGATTGCAAGGTCTTCGCAGTC
>JACAFA010000137.1 GCA_013388525.1 Ignavibacteriaceae bacterium
TCACCCAGAGCTACATCTATATCATCTGTAGCTGTGAGATCAAGCCCGAAATCAATTATCTGGCTGAATCCAGCATTGTCCTCTACTAGGACAGGAAAACTTACTGCTGCTTGTCCGAATGCAAGAGTAAAACTTATTATAGTAAATAATACTATTGATAAAATCCTTTTCATATATGACACCTAATTATTTGAATACCTAAATTTTTTATTAAATCCCCTCAGATCACGGTATTCAATGTTTCATCGAAATCATTGATACATTGATCAAAAAATCAAATTCACAGTGTAACAAAATCTACTTCTCTTATTATAGTAGCCCGTCTTCCTTAGAAGACGGGACTACATAGAGGAGAGATCATTATTTCATGAGAATCATCTTCTTAGTCGAAACAAAGTTTTCTGTTCTCAGTTCATACAAATACAAACCTGAAGCTAGATTGCTAGCATCCCACTGGTATGAGTAATTTCCAGCCTGAAGCTGAGTGTTTACTAATTCAGCAACTCTCTCACCTAAAGCATTATATATAGATAAAGTTACATTAGAACTTTCAGGTAATGAGAATTTAATTGTTGTAGTTGGATTGAACGGATTAGGATAATTCTGCTCAAGTGCATAGCTAGCTGGAGTAAAATACCCGGATGTTACGATAAGCTTGGATATTGAATTATTGTAAACAATAACTTCATCGCCACTCTTTAATTCAGTGTTGACTATTTCTCCACTTACATCCTGCAATTTGAGGTTTATACCTTCAACTCTAATTTTTACAGGATATTCTACACCTGTAAATTCAATTGAATTTTGACTTGAAGTTAAATCCTCAACAAATCTCTGGCTTCCAAATCTTACATCAAAAGCACCTGCTGGTGGAAGCGGAGGCAATTCATAATAATCAAGATCAACTTCACCATTTGCTGAATATAATGTGTATGTATTTCCTGCATTATCAGTTAATATTATCTTTGCCCAATCTTCTTTGACAACATTAACCGCTTTTGGTGCACCTGTGTAAGGACCTGGGATGATTATTTGACCATTAGATGTAAATTTAGCCCAATATGCTTTACCCGGATCCAAAGTACCAGCTACCTGATAACCACCATTATAACCAAAAACTGCACCGGTTAAAATGTTATTAGGAACTGTAGTGATTTCACTTGTAAGAGCTACATATTCCAATCCACTAATTAAGTTCCAACTAGCACATACATCAATTGGTTTATTAACAGCATGCCAAAGAGAAGCAGGCCATTCGCCACTAGTGTTGTAAGTTTGAGCAGTTGCGTTTTTCATCCATACACCCTGTCCAACTATCATATCACTAATAGTTTGATAACCAGGAGTTCCGTTACAAGCAGTGTTATATTTAAATACTTGCGATCCAGTTACTCTACCTGACCACCAGTTGTCAATGCTCTGTCCGGATGGATGTATACCCATTGCAGAAACTAAGTTCCAACCCTGTAATACTGATACAGCGGTTGTGAAGTCCCAATCAACTTCAATTGATACCTGAGATAATGCAAGATTAGTAAAAGTGACAGAATTTTGATTTCTCATATTAACATCAGGGAAAACGATTCCGCCAAGATTATCTTTTAAAGTAAAATTACCACCTGTTAATGCATCAGGATTCCAGGAAAGAACCTGGTTTCCGGTTGCACTTGAACCTAATTGTAGTTTAAGAGTGTAAACTAATGGATTTGGTGAAGTTGAGTTGTTATCGCTTCTAAGGTCAAGAATTGATTCATCAGTTGTGCCAATTAAATCCCATCTTATATCAATTTCATCAGCAGGCGGTGGAGGTGGTGCATCTATTTCACCAAGTAAAAGATCAATACCATCAGTTGCACCCGTTGCTCTACCAAATACGGCAGATCTTTGTCCTACATTATTTGTCAAAGTAATTGTATTTGCAAAGGTATATTCCAATCCATAAGCTGTAGCCTGTGGATTATAATTAGCCCAACCTGCATCCCATCTACCTTGAGCACCAGAGCCAAACGCACCTCTATAAGTTACATTGGTAAAGTAAGGATCAATTGCATTTGGATTTGTTGCACTATTCAATAATGGAGAGCCTACATTAGGAGTAAGATTCGGATTTACTTCATTAAACTGATCAACCAGATTTAGATCAAGCGGTTGAGCTAAAATCTGATTATTATAAGCAGCTGTATTGAACCATGTATTCCATTGTGTTAAAGTCATCGTTCCGCCAACAGGACCACCAGTTGGAGTTCCAGCGAAAGTTAAATGTGACATTGCAAATGAATCTACCGCAGCTCCCATCACTGTTAATTGATTTTGAACCTGGGAACCGTCTAATGCAATCATACCTTCATCCCATCCAGAGAAAGCTGAATTATAAATGCTCTGTTTTGTTCCGCGTCTCTCATGAACACCATAATAAAAGTCGGGATCAAAATTTGTATCAGTCGCAGTTCTTCTTGGACCGATTAAGGTCATATTAGAGAAAATAACTGAAGTTCTTGGATTAAGAAAGAAACCAGAAGATCCATTATCAGATTCAAAAGCTTGACTCTTGCTTATGTCTGCTAATCCTCTATCTCTATATCCAACACCAAATTGAACTCTACCTTTAAAACCATGATCAGTATCAAAATCGTCATCAAGTTGTTTATATGAAATCAAATACTTTGCATTATTTTCACCACCAAACCATTCAAAGCCATCATCACCGTTGTAGCTAACCTGTAAGTTATTCATTACTGTTCCTGAGCCCAGACTACCCATTGTAATTCCATTTATTTCATCATCAGTAGTAAATGGAATTCCTGAAAATTCTACCCGTACATACTGATATATACCAGAACTGAATGAATTATCTGTACCGCCACCATGCTGCCCTAAAACAGGATCGAAACCGCCCTCAATAACAGAAGTACCTCTGTTGGTTGTAGCCGGACCTAATATTACCAAACCTCCCCAGTCACCAGCACCTCTTTGACCGGGCGCAAAACAACTGGTCATTACAATTGGTTTTTGAGCAGTACCCAGGAAGAATCCCTGTGCACCTCTTGTAATGATTAAGGAAGATTTACTTACTTTATCTCCAAAAATTAATGTTCCAGCCGGAACTGTAATACTAGCACCGTTTCCTGGAACGGCGTTACCAATATAAACTTTACCGGTAATTTTATAAATCTTGTTTGCATCAAGTACGTAATCGCCAGTATAAGTACCTGCAGTAATTGTGCTATCTACAAATGCATCGCAAAACTGTGCATTTAAGTTAAATGAAATCGCGAAAATCATTGAGATAGCGAAAAGAAACTTTTTCATTTATTTCTCCATATTTCTTTTATTAAAAAAAGTTGTGTTTGAATCCCCTGGTTATTGAAAATATTAGTGCTTCATTTATCCTCCATAATTATTTTAAGATTGTCGAATTAAAATTAAATATCCTATGTTAGCAGAGTTTTAAAGTCCGGTTAATTAATAATTAACAAATTGTAATCCGTTTATTAAAGTTTATAAGTAAGTGAGATCGAATATTTTGGACTGGTGGAAAATCCACGAACTATTTTATCAATTTCATATACTTTAATACTTTCTGCATTAATATTTTTGGCAGTGAATCGTAATTCAAAGTGGTTGCCTATTTCCTGATTGGCAACAAAATCAACCGTTGATCTCGCTTCTTCAATATGATCTCCTTCGAAAGCTGTCCCTACTTCAACTAATCTATCGCCGTATTTATAGTAAAGAAGAGTTAAACTTGAGCCCCATTGAATATTCGTATAGTTCAAAGATAAGTTAAAAATATAAGGAGATTGACCTTGCATCGGTCTTGTTTCTCTTGTAAGTGTAGTTGAGGTTTCTTCTATTTCTGATTCTATCCGTGTATAATTCCCCGTAAAAGTAAAATCAGATAATAAATCAGTTAGATACCGGAGTGACGAGCGCAGTTCGATTTCAAAACCATAATTTTTAGCGAACGATGCATTAGCGAAAGTTTGATCCGGGTTATTTGTTGTTATAACAACTACTTTTTCTATCGGATTCTTAAATTCTTTATAAAAAACACTTCCTGAAATAAGTTCACCAATATTCGGAAATATTTCATAACGTATATCGTAATTAGTAATATCTGCCTGAATTAAATCAGGATTTCCAAATACTATTACCTGTGTTTGAAAATCGTAATAAGAGAATGGTGCTATTTCACGGAATTGTGGTCTGTTAACTGTATTACTATATGATAACCGCAGATTCTGATTGCCTGTTATTCGATAAATTAAACTGGCAGAAGGAAGAAGATCGTTTTCATGTCTGTTAATTATTACATCCTGAGTATTTTCAAGATTTCTGGTTTTAAGTTCGAGATTGTAATTTTCTAATCTGACTCCTCCAACAAAACTGAAGTTTTGATTTAATAGTTGAAATGGTAACTCAAACATTCCATAAAGACCAACATTTTCATCACCGGAATTATAATCACTGGTTCCATCGTTATATTCACCAATAGAAAAAGCACTTCGTCTGAAATTACCGGGAGCAAAAACTGAATCTATACCATAATAATAAAATCGGTTAGCTGTTGTTTGCTGACTAATTATACTTATAACTCTTGAATTAAAGCTTCTTGATCTTTTATCATATAAGCCGCCGAACTTAAATTTAACTAACTCAAAATCCCAGTTAAAATCTAATTTGGTACCCCGGCTTTTTTCACTTAAGTCAGAGTAATACCTGCCTCCTTCTCTTAAGTTTGGTAACAAACTGAGAAGAACGCGGAGCGGTTCTTCCGGGTTTTGTAAATCTCTGCCATAAGTATACCTCCTGTAATCTGGCTCATCCCTGAATGATTCAGAATAAAAGACAGAGTAATCAGTCTTTAAATTTGATAGTGCGGGAAAATAACTTTGACCTGAAATTTGTCCGGAGTAAAGTTCTCTTGAGACAAACCTTAAAGCTGTTGATTGTTGATAGTTATTCCGGTCATACTGATTACCAAATAATTGAATTACTTCATCATCGGAATTTACTGTATAAGTATTTTTAAAGCCTAATTTATGTAAATCAGAAATCTTATATGATAAATTGAAAAGTAATCCCCAGTTAACATTTCTGTTATAATTTTTTCCGCTGTATTCATACAAATAATCTGTGCCATCAACAGGTTGATTTGTTTCAATATTCGATGATGACTGCTCAGTTTTATAGTTTGCTGAAAAAATTAAACCAAAACTTTGATCGAATAAAGAAAAATTATCACCGTAAGCTAAAGCAAAAGCCTGGTTGAGAGGAGATTTGCTATTAATGGTTTTCCATTTATTAGTGAATAATTTTGCGAGGTTATAAGTTGAATCATCACTTGGAGTTAGTCCCTGCATAGTTTCCGGAAAATTTTCCGGCAGATCTCTGGTACCATCATCAATCCCCAAAAAATCTGTGCTTCCACCTTCATAACCACTGTAACTTTTAGTTGTGCTTCCCGGAATGAAAGAAGTTCCGTATGAAAAACGGAAAAGTGTGCTAGATGGAAAATCAATAGTGTTTATTTTGACTACTCCACCAGCAAAATCTCCTGGATTGTCTGCTGAATAAGATTTCTCTACTATTGTATTTTCAACCAGGTAAGACGGAATAAGATCAAATGCAAAATCTTTTTTATCGGGTTCACTGCTTGCGAGCGGTGCATTATTTAATTGCGCACTGCTGTATCTTTCGCTAACACCACGAACATATATAAATTTTCCCTGCATTAATGTAATGCTCGGAACTCTTTGTAAAAACTCTGCGCTTGTAAAATCAGGAGATTTTTTTATTTGTTCACGGCTGATGGCATCACTAATTGTAAGTGACTTTTTTCTTTGATTAAGTAATGCAGATTCATATTCCAGTGAAGCCTCACCAACTACAACTATTGAATCAACTGAAATTGTTTCCGGCTGAAGTGCAACATTTAATGTTGTTGTTTCATTCCCTTTGACACTTACATCAGTAATTTGTGTTTTTGAATAAGATATATATGATACGATGAGATTATACTTTCCTTCACGGACATTGTTTATAATAAATTTACCATCTATATCGGTAGCTGCACCTTGAGTTGTGCCTTCGATGAGTATATTCGCTCCGATAATAACTTCTCCTGATACACCATCAACAACTTTTCCTGCAATTTTCCCGGTTGATTGACCGAACATAACAGGAGAAATTAGAAGGATGACACACAGTGCTACGAGATTAAATAATTTAGCAGATAACATCTATATGCTCTCACAGATTGTTTATAAGAAAGTGTTGAAACTTAGTTAACTGATGTTAAGCAGATATTAGGTTAGTTTTAGCAATAGGTTATTTAAACATTACTGAAGAGTAAAATAATTGTTAATGCAGTGTTAAGTAATTTTTAATACAATATTATTAAATAGTTAATAAATTGTTAAGAATTAAAATTCTCACCAATTTATAAATTAAGTTAAATCATTATTTTTCAATTTATTATGGGCTGAATAAACAATTTAGGAGCTTTAATTTGTTAATCATTCATTGATTCAGTGTATTTGAATTTTATGATTTAAAAATTATTTTAACATAGCCTTATAAGTTATTGTTTTATAACTTACATTGCTTTAACCCGGCAGAATGACTCACTGTCGGGTTTCTTTATTTTTTAAAAACAAGAATTGTAAGCGAATAGAACTATTACGGTAATTAAACTAGCTTAATTTTTTTTGACTTATTTTTCATCCAGTCATAGTGAAGCAAGCCAACTTTTGTATCTCTGTTACTTTCTTTGAGTAATTGTCTTGGATGGAATAAGGGAATAAGTTTTATTTTGAGAGAATCAATTTGAACTTCAGTTATAGTTCCATAGTCTTTTGTATTTAGTAAATTTCCTAAATCACGATTAAACTCCTTAAAGAACCACATCAATGGCTGTTGACCCAGAGATATAATGACTTCGGCTCTTGACTGAAAAATTTCCTCAATTATTTCGCGATACCTTTTTTTGCTGAAGAAATTCCATCTTTCTTTTTTAGTTGGTATGTCAGCTTCGGGAAGGTTAAATAATTTATGCAGTTCATTATACTTTTTTATTGCCTTTCGTTCATTCTTATTTATTACAACATGAGGAATCAAATTACAAATCCAGACATCATCACGCTCTAATTTTAGTTGATGCAAATAATATTTATCAAGCACACGACCAAGAATACCATTTATGGATTTGTCCCCAGGTATTAGTTTGCCAGTATTTTTTGGTAGTTGAATATTCGCAATGATTTTTTTTGTTTCTTCCGGATTTCCTCTCCAGAAAATTTCTGGTTCATTATCGACGGGCAGATATCTGATTGTGGATTTTAAATTGATTGGTTTAAATTGTGCAAATACAGCTGAACCATATACACCAAGAATAAAAACTGGTTTAGGTGAATTGTTAGATTGCTTTACTTTTTTTACAGGATTTCCAAAAGGAAAAGTTCCTATTTTTGCATCATTTTTTTTAAACTATTTCCCCGCAATTATTTCAATTTAAATCTTGATTTTATGTCGTAAGGTAATCCAATCAATAAATCATAACTTATTGGCTATCAGTAAATCAACCTAATTAAGAATACATTGTCTAAATATTCTTCTGAAATTTATACCCAACACCTTTAATTGTAATTAAACAATTTGAATAAATACCCAGTTTTTCTCTAATCTTTCTAATATGAACATCGATAGTTCTATCAATTACAAATACATCTTCTCCCCAGATTTTTTGCAATATTTCTTCACGTGTAAATACCTTATCTGGTTGCGAGGCAAGCAAGTAAAAAAGAATGAATTCTTTCTTCGGGAAAAATTTTTCGATACCATTAATAAAAACTTTAAATGATTGTGGATCAATTATTAATTTATCGAATATCAATTTTTCTTGTTCATAATTTGTCGTTTTAGAAGCTCTTTGATTACGCAAATTTGCTTTGACTCTTGCAATTAATTTTGGCGGAGATATTGGTTTTTTAATAAAGTCGGAACCTCCCGCTTCTAAACCTTTAATCTCGTCATTCTCTTGCGATAATGCTGTAAGAAAGACAACCGGTATTTCTTTGAATTGATTGTTTTCTTTTATCTTCCTGCAAACTTCATAACCATTCATACCTGGCATCATAATATCAAGTAAAATTAAATCAGGTTTTTCCTTTAACATTCTAAGTGCTTCTTCACCCCTGAATGACTCAATTACATTAAAATTTTCTCTTTCTAAATTGTATTTGAGAAATTCAACAATATCCGGTTCATCATCCACTAAAAGTATTTTATTCATTTAATAGCTCTAAATATTTATTTTTTTAAAATCAAATTTTAATTAGAAAAAGCTTAAGAGCTAATTATCAAATTGTTAAGAAATTTTTGAACACCTTTTTATTTCTTTAACCAATCATTGCGGATTAGCCATGAGATAAATAAAAAAGGGTACCTTAAGGCACCCTTTTAGTCGAAGGAGAGAGCGAGAGAGAAAATTATTTTAGTAAGGTCATCTTCTTCGTAATTCTGGTTGAGCCAGCTTCGAAAGTATAAAGATATAATCCGCTTGGTAAGTTCTCAGCATCGAAAGTAACTTCATAGGTTCCAACATTCTTAAATCCATTAACTAACTGAGCAACTTCCTGACCAAGAATATTATATACAGCTAAGCTGATGTTAGATGGTTCAGCAACTGTGTAAACAATCTTGGTAGAAGGATTAAACGGATTTGGATAATTCTGGCTTAGTTCGAATGAAGCAGGAACATTATTAACATATGATTCATTGACATCTGTTATACCATAAACAGAAAGAGCTGTCCATCCTTCGGTCCATAAAAATGAATTCGGATCAAATGCACCATGGTAAGGAACAACTGAAAAGAAAGGATCATTGGGCTGAACAGCACCAGTAGCTGCAGGGCTTGAAGGACTTGGCCTAGGATCTAAATTTGTATCTCTGCTTATGTTATTTAATTGTGGGTTCTGAACAAAATTATTATTTTCAGTTAAGTGAGTTCTTACAAAATCCTGAGTAGCAATTGCATCTAGTGTGTTTCCATTTCCAAATCCCCACCAGTAATTATTAGCAAGAATTAATTGTCCGGCTTCGAGTCTTGCTCTGCTATCTTCACCTGAAGCTAAATCTTCAATGTTAACACCTGTCTGAGAAAAATCTGTGATTATGCTGCTGTAATAATAACCACCAGAATTATCTCTGAAATATAAAGCACGGTCATTTCCATCACCGGCAGGTAAAGGAGAAGTGTTTTCTCCAGCACCTATGTAAGTTGCATTTACAACCCAGGGAGTTGCATAAGGCGTGCCTGTTTCATTATCGTCACCACCATCCATTTCGGCACCACGACCAGCTTCATCAGTTCCCTGAATTAAAAACCAGAATTGTCCTTTTCCCCTAAAACCCATATCCCAATCAAATCCATCATCACCACAAAAAGCAGAGACTAAATATTTGGTATTGACTGTTCCACCAAAGAACTCATAACCGTCATCATAATTGGCGATAACTTCAATGTGTTCAATAACTGTCTGATCTCCAATGGCACCCAATGTAAGACCATTGATTTCATCACCAGGTATACCGCTTATAGAAAAACCACCATGTCTGATAGATACATATCTCATTTCACCTGAATTATCGTTGTCATCATTTCCACCAAATTTTGCATCCTCAGTAACCGGAATACCTTCAATCTGGTTTTCTGTTGTTGGCTGATTGGTTACTGCTCTTCCTAAAAGAAGGACGCCACCCCAAAGTCCTCTGTCATCTTTTGTAAGATCATTAGGATTGTTTAAATCATCCAGCTCACTTGTAAAAATAATTGGATTGACCTGATTACCATTTGCGATGATTTTACCACCTCTTCTTACAATCAGAGCACTTGCGCCATCACCTGTTGTAATGTTAGCCTGAAGTTTGCCTTTTATTACAGTTCCTGCTTCAATTGTTAAAGTGGCGCCATTATTCACAAAGATTAAACCATCCAACAAATAAACGTTATTAGCCGTCCATGTCGTATTTGTTGAGATGTCCTCTGTAACATTTATCTGTGCAAACATTGTTGATGTCAGCAAGATAGCTGTGATTAAAATGAAGATTTTTTTCATAGGGAAATTCCCTCCTTATATTAGTTGATATTATTTAGTTAATTATAAACTATATGTTAATCCTATTGAGTAGCTTATACCGGATTGATAGGATTGGAATACATAATCTTTATTATTGTATCTGTAAACCTCACGATACTCCGAGTTGAGAATATTTTTCACACCAAGATTAAGAGTCAATAATTCAAACAACCGCTGACTTGCAGTAAAGTTTAGAAGTGGTGCAGGTGATTCAAAAACATCAGGAGTTGCGTTAGCAGATACTTTAGAAAGTCTTTCACCAAAAGAATTAAAAAATAACCCGGCATTTGTTCCCCAATCAGGATTGCTGTAAGAAACGTCAACATTAATTACGTAAGGTGATTGACCTTGAAGCTGTCTTGTATCGCTTGCATTTGGATCAATTGCTTTTCTTTGTGCTAATTCAGATGGAGCTATATCAACTGTTGAACTAACCAGTGTAAAATTCAAGCCAACACTGAAATTATTTAATTGTTCGAGTAAGTATGAAAGACCAAGACGAGTTTCAAACTCAACACCCATAAGTACCGCTTGATCCACATTTGTATAATTTACAATAGGATTTGATCTTGTTGATCCTTCAACGAAAGCAATCTCGATTGGATTATTTAAATTCTTATAGAAAGCACTAACCGCTAAAATTTCACCCGGTCTTAAAAACCATTCCCATCTTAAATCATAATTTTCAATAAGTGTTCGCTGCAATTTTGGATTACCAGAAAGTTCTACGTCATTGACAAATTCTTTTGATGAAAATGGTGCTATTTCTCTAAAGGTTGGACGAGCAAGTGTTTGCGTACCTGCAATTCTCAAATTCATATTCTCGGTAAGATTATAAATGAAAGTTACAGATGGTAAAAAATCCTGTTCATCAATTTTTCCCTCGGGAATGTTAGGATCTAGGCTTAGTACAGATAAATCGGTTGTTTCAAATCTAACTCCGCCAACAAATTTTAAATCTGCTGAAATCGGCAGTTCGAACATTCCATAAGCTGCGTAAATTTTCTGATCACCGGTATAATTATTCTTCAGGAATGAACGATCATAAACAGTATTACCAAAAGTGTAACGTGTAGTTCCACCAACATCTGATGTATCGATTATTCCGTTATTACCGCTGTCAAATAGCGATGTAATATCTCCACCAACTTGATTATAAATATTGTTTTTAGGTGAATAAGTAATAATTGTTTCGTTGAAATTTCTATCTGATAATTGAAAATAGCCGCCAAATTTGAATTTACTCAGGTAACCATTCCATTGAGAAAAAGGAACAGCAAAATTTGCATTGAATGTTTTATTATTATCGTTCAAAGTTCTGAAATATCTTGAAGGATCATCAAAGTTTGAACCTGTAATTGTATAAGTAGTGTCTTGTGGTCTTATTGTTGTATAAGAAGTAACCAGTCTAAAATCAGGTTCATCCTGCTGGGTTTCTGAAAACGAAGCTGACCAATCAGCGTGCGTATTAAATAGCCCGCTGATAAGATGATCACCCCTTAATTGATATGAGGCAATATCTCTTTCCATCCAATGTAATACCCTATTTGTGTAATCAGGTGTATCTTCACCTTGACCAAATTCCTGTGGCCATTTGCCGAACATATATCGGGTAGTTGAGATGCCGCTTCGTGAATAGAAATAATTTCCTGAAATCTGCTGCTCTGGATTTATATTTAATGCAGCAGTAATTAATCCTCCCCAGTTTGCTTCACTTACACCTTTCGAGTCATTTAATAAAAGTAATGGATTTAATTCTTCAGAGCCTACATCAGAAAGGATATAACGACCTACTTCTCCACCTTCATAAAAATTATAATCTCTTCTGTAAGTAATACTTGCCAGGTAACCAAGTTTTGAAGTTTCTCCAAGAGGAATATTATCTCCGACCGACATTGAGAGATTACCGTTTACGGGGACTGTACCTCTTGAAACATCCATAATGTTGTTGAATGATTTCGACACATCGTTAAGCGTTGCAGCTTGTTGACCATCAAAACGTGCAGCCTGCTCAGTTGGAATTACAAGATTTGGATCGTTAAAAATTTCGGGTAGACCTCTTGTCCCATCATCAATTCCCAGCCAATCAGTATTGCCACCCTGGTAGGTTAAAAATTCTGCGTTGCCTGTTGTTTGTGAATTGTAAGATGTTCCGCCGGATAATTTTAAAGTAAATCTTTCAGGAAATGACTTTGTGCCGATATCAACTATTCCACCGCTGAAATTTCCTGGTTTATCCGGTGTAAAAGTTTTTAGCGTTACAATATTGTCTAATAAATTTGATGGAATTAAATCCATCTGAAATGATTTTCTGTTTGGATCAGTACTTGGAAGTTCAGCTCCATTCAATTGAGTGCTGCTATATCTGTCTCCCAAACCTCTTACAAAAACATATTTACCATCAACCACAGAAGTTCCAACGACTTTTTTCAATGCATCACCTGCATTGTCTGAGCCACTTTGCTTTATCATATCAGAACCAATTGCATCGCTGACAGTAATTGATTTCTGTCTGTTTTTCAGAAGTGCAGCGTCATTGTCCAATACCATTCTTGCAGTCACAACAACTTCTTCCGTCTGGTATGCTTCCGAGACTAAACTCAGGTCAAGTTTCTTTTGCTCACCGGGTTTTAATTCCAGGTTGGTAACGGTGAATTTTGAATAACCAATCATTGAAGCAATCAGCGAATAAGTTCCGGCAGGAACATTGGATATTTTAAAATTACCTTCAATGTCAGTTGCGGCTCCTATTGTAGTTCCTTCTAAGAAAATATTGGCACCAATTAATTCTTCACCCGTCGCCGAGTCAACAACTTTTCCGAAAATACTTCCACTTTCCTGAGCATACGTTGATGACAGAACCATCGGGTAAATCGTTAATACTAATATTAAAAGTTGTATAATTCTTTTCATTCTTGTTTTCTTAATGGGTTTCTGCCCAAATTGCGGGATTGTTAGAAATCCTTCCATTTTCTCTTTCTCTCTCTTTGATGAATAAATTGGTTAACTTCGACGAACGAAACTTAAGTTTCGTATGTTAAGAAATTGTTAAGATAGGGTTAAGTGTATGTTAAGTTTAAAGGAGGAAAAGAGAGCAGAATGAAAAGAAAAGCCCCGAATTTAATCGGGGCAGAAAAGCTGATTAAAAATTAATCTCTGTAGGGAACGGATTCCCATCCGTTCCGAATTTATGTTTTATTTTTGGTAACGGATCGATCGGGAGATCGATCCCTACAGCTTATTTCAACAAAACCATTTTCTTTACTGCTGTATATTCACCAGCTCGTAATTGATAGAAATAAACTCCTGAGCTTAATTGTAAATTGTTAATTGTAAATTCTACATTGTATGAACCTGCTAGTTTGTACTCATCAACAAGTGTAGCAATCTCATTTCCCAAAACATCAAATATTTCCAAAGTGACTTCACTGCTCACTGGTAAGTGATAACTTATCACCGTACTTGGATTGAATGGATTGGGGTAGTTTTGGTAGAGCAAAAAATCTGATGGCAATTGATCAATTGTATTATCAATTTCATTTTCAATTGAAGTAACACCAGGAAAAGAGGTATTAATTATAGTCCCATCCTCACCGACTGCAGTTCCATTATTAGAATCTGTAAAAAATACATTATTTAAATCGTTTGGAGTTATACTATTTTGTTGAGTCCAGTTGTTTCCTCCATCACTAGTATTTAGAATTATTCCGCCATCACCGACGATGGTTCCATTTAATATGTCTGCAAAACTTACTGCATTTAAATTGTTATTTGTACCGCTAGTCTGTTGAAACCAACTAAAACCACCATCGGTTGATCTTAATATCATTCCGTTCTCTCCCACAGTAACCGCGTTATTTATGTCAATAAAAGCAACGCTATGGAATACTATGCCTAGACCGCTTAGTTGATTTGTCCACGTTTCACCACCATCTGTTGTCTTGACAATGTTTAACTCTCCATAAGGGTTTCCACCAACAACTAGACCATTGTACTCATCAATGAATGCAACATCATCGAATAATATTCCATATAAATAAAAATTTCTAATCCAGTTGTAACCACCATCAGTAGTCTTGCAGATGCTATTTCCTCCAACAGCAATCCCATAATTTTCATTATTGAAAAACACATCTTCAAAACCCCAATTAGCAGCGTTTGGTATCTCGAACCAATTATTCCCTCCATCGGTTGTACGGAAGATAATATTTTCCCACATATTACCTACTGCAGTTCCAAAATTAGCATTAACAAATTGGACGTCATGAAAATAATTACTTTCTCCGACAGAATGATTTGTCCAAGTAATACCGCCGTTGGTTGTCTTTAAAATAGAACCTTGCCAACCAACAACGATTCCATTATTTTTATCAGTAAACCAAGCTCCGTATATATCTTCTCTAATGCCATCAGATTGTAAATACCAAATATTTCCACCATTGGTTGTTTTCAAAATTAAACCATCATTTCCAACGATCGTGCCTGTATTTACATCTGAAAAACTGAACCCATAGGTTTCAACTCCACCAATCGTCCGTCTTGTCCATGAAACCCCACTGTTTGTACTTTTTAAATAAACTCCAACATCATCAAATTGATTCCAACCAATTACTCTCACATCATTTTGATCGAGATAAATGATTTCGAGAAGATAATCGTAGCCAGAATAATTGCTATAAATCCAATTTGCGCCACCATCGGTCGTTCTTAGGATTATGCTGTAATAACCAACTGCAACGCCAATACTTGAATCAAAGAAACAAACGTCGTATAAATCTTTTGTTGTTCCACTTGTTTGTGCTAACCAAAGTATTCCTCCATTTGTAGTTCGTGAGATTTTGCCATTATATCCTACAATTGTTCCGGTATTTGAATCACTAAAAGATAATCCCTGCCAGGAACCACTCACCGCTCCGTGCGCTTCAGGCGTCCATGAATTTCCACCATCAGTCGATTTTAGAATTGTTCCCCCTTCACCAACTACTCTTGCTAAATTTTCATCAATAAATTTTACACATCTCAATCTATTAGTTGTGCCAGAATTTTTTAAATCCCAATCTATTCCTGCATTTGTTGTTTTCAGAATTATCCCGCCTTCACCAACAACTAATCCATTATTACTGTCAAAGAATGTCACACTCGACAGTGGACCTGCATTAATATTCGATCTAACTGTCCAATTAGCCCCTGCGTCAGTTGTCTTTAAAATAGTGTTATACATTCCTACTGCCCATCCATCAGATTCATTAACAAATTCTACATCGAAAAGTGAATGTCCCTGTGGTAATGGATTTTGCCAAAACCATTGTTGCTGTGCTTCAATAGGATCATAAATTAATAGGAGTGTAAAAGTAACCAAACAATGAAATTTCATAATAAACTTCCTTTACTTCAATAACGTCATCTTCTTATTCACTGCTCTGTCACCAACGCGGATTGAATAAATATAAACTCCGCTGCTTACTTTATTTCCGCCGGTATTATCCCCTTCCCATTTGGTTAGATAATTGCCAGCAGGAAGATTTTCACTTACCAGAGTTTTAACAAGACTGCCATTGATATCATATATTTTTAATTCAACAAATGAGTTAGTTAAATCATAAGGAACCGAAAATGAAATAATTGTGTAAGGATTAAATGGATTCGGATAGTTATCAAGTAAAATTTGTGATTGAGGAATTATTTGTTTTTCATCATTCTCGACGGAAGTAATCAAAGATGGACCGCTTCCTCTTGTTTCACCCAAACTGTCTGCAAGATAAATGTTCACCCACTCCGGTCGTAAAGCTGACTGCAGATATGTTGAAGCCCATTCTTCATCTGTGAGTCTTAAAAAGTTTGTAGTTCTGTATTCATAATAGCTCATAACCGGTCCGACAAAAGCTGTAGATTCTCCAAGATGATTTTTAGTAATAAAAACTCCAAGGTTAACAGAACCAGTGCCAACGTGAGATATTGCGCCTATCGGATCACCACCACAATTTGTCGGAGTCGTGTGAATATCAGCAACAATATGATCGCTTTCCATTAGACCTTGATATCCCATTTCTCCGCGGAAAATATCATCATAAAAAAGATTTGGGTACCAGCCATTAAGAGAAACGCCGCTTTGTCCTGTTTCATATATCATTCCACCTAAAAAAGCAAGCTCTGCACCCTTAAAAGGAATACCAGCAAGTTCCTTTTCACAAATTGTTTGAAGCGTATCAGTTATTCCTTTACATCTTTGAAAGTAATAAATGATTTTATTTTTTATTGCAGGATCGGGGAAATTCAGGTTTGTGAAGTAATCCAATGCTTCATTTGAATAATCATTTAAAGTTGAATAGAATTCAGGAAACGGCTCAACGAAGCTGTATGGATATGAACAAACTGATCCACCTGTATATGATTGCTTTGCATATAAAAGATTGTCGTGCCTTAATTCTGTCCACGATGCTAATTGAGTGTTAATCTTCTGCTGCCAGAATGCTGCCGTTTTCATAAACTCAGGTAAGCTACTTCGATCTTCAGGCGGATTTAATTTTCTGACTGAGTTTAACCAATAATTGTAAATAGAACTTCCCCAGAAATCAGGATCGTAATGATCAATTAGATACCTGAGTGCTGCAAGATTTGTTGAGTAGTGAAATTCATTTAACTCATCAATCAGTAATTGGGCAGAAGCACTATTACCAAGAGAAAAAAGTACATCGAGAGTAGATGGAAACAGTCTGCAAATTTGATTTCCGAAATACTTAATTCTATCATATACAACTGTAGCCGTTACGTAAGAATCAATTACAAATCTTTGACCAAATAACATAAACGCAGATGCCGGTCTAATACTGTCAGGACTCATTGGATCACTAAAAAGTATTTGCGAGAGAATTAACTGATATGCGAAAGCCTGGTTCATCAATGTATCCTGAAATTCAACCATCTTTAAACTATCGAGTAATTCAGTTGGATTGTTGAGAGATATAGCCTGCTTCAAGTAATCAAGATGATCCAGTTTTACATTGTCCGATTCGCCAACAAAAAACTTAAGTACATTTTCTATCTCCTCGTAGATTGGAGAAGTATTTGCAATATCAAATAACTCATCGATTAAAAATGCATCGATTGTCTGTCTCTGAACATCCTGAAATGTTTGATTAGGACATTGAACAGGATATGAAGCAGGAGCAATAAGATATAGCTCAACACGTCCAAGCCACATCATAGCTCTGAAATATCCTTCAAGATTAATTCCTGTTTCCGGATTATTAACATAATGTCCTCTTGGCTTAAATTGGCTCCAATCCATAACACGGCAAGTAGAACTGAAGATTGTTGATGAAACTCCTCCCTGTTCATCATAGATCCAATTCAGAATTGTATCTATCATTGCAATGTTTTCAGGATAGTACGGTGTTGCATTTTCTTCTAATAGTAGAAGTGGGACGGTTACGTAAATATCAACATCCTTAAGCATAGTAATCATATCCGGATTACCGCCATAAGTATTATGCAGTTGTCCGACTGAGTTTCTTAAACTCCAGAGCATTTGAATTAACCTGTCCTCAAGCAATCCGACTTCCATATCTGTTAATATTCTGTCATACGATATATGAAAAGCATGGAGAATTGCATCAGTGGAAACAAAGACGGGAAAATCCTGGTGAAATATTTGAAGTAAAGATTGCCCGAATGAAATTCTTCTCAGTCTCTCACTAACCATAAAGCCATGATCTTCGATTAAAGATTTTTCATATTCAGTAAAACCATAGTAACTATCAAGTGTATCGAAATAAAGAGCATCTTCGTAATTAGTGTTTATCTGATCTGTGAAATATCCTGTAGGGTGCATTTGTAATAACTCTTCTGTACTCATGTTCTGATGGGATTGAAGGAACTGGATATAATCGTTGATATTAAATACTTGAGAGTAAGTGACAGTTGAAAAAAGAATAGAAAGAAAAATATACCAACCGTAATTTGAGAGAGGTTTCATAGTGATTGTCCTCTTTTTTTTCAAACTTAATAAATGATTCGTAGAATATCAATTTCCAACCGGCAATCATTAATTAAAAAAGCCCCAAATTGATAACTTGGGCAATAAGAAGAAAAGTTTATTTTAATTTCTTAGAATCTTAATGACAGACTCGCGAGTATATTCTGACTGATAATTGATTGTCTGATTGATTGAATACTTGAACCATAATCTTCAGCAACGTGGTCCCAGAAACCATAAACATAAGCAATATTAAATTCCATAGCACCTTCACCGGACCTGATACCGAGTCCGGCAGTTAAAAATTTCCTGTCAAACTCTGTTGGTGATTCAGCTACCGGATATGGAATATACATTGCACCAGCTCGCGCACTCAATCCTGTGAAAGGAAGTCTGAATTCTGCGCCTATCTTTGCATTAAAAGTTTGAGTATACGTATCAATAATTTTTTTATTCAATGCAGATTGCTCAGGTACTTCCAAGTCGCCGGAGAATTTCATTTGAGTGTAATCAATGTAAGTAATTTCTGCTGTGCCGGTGATAATCCAGAGATTTACATCTGCTGCAACCGAGAATTCATAAGGTGATTGAATGGTGAATTTATTTTCAATCACCGTGTCAACCTCTGCAAAATATTCGGTAGCGAACTGACTCTTACCTTTGAAGTAATGATTTTCTGTTACTGATATAACGGAAGGTGTTTTCACAGAACCACCAATGCCAATGAAATTAAAAAATTTATAAAGTACTCCTATTCTCAAATCGTATCCGTTAAAAACCCAATCTTTGATATCGTTGATGTAGAATGACTGAAAGCCAGCAGTCAACGGATTATTTCCAATCGTTCGGATTGAATCAGGGTAAGTATTTCTTGAATCAGATTCAGTAAACTCACCATCCCGAAGGTAACTGCCAACATTATAGTTGAAACTTGCACCAAAGAAAATATTATAAGCTAATTCGCCAGCAACTCCGAATGACCAATGGTTAATCCCGCCCTCTTCAAGTACATAACCTTCCTGGTTAAGATTTCCGTTAAAGATAGTTCTGTCTCCAAGATATTCATTACTGCCGGGATCAAATTCCGGATAGCTTAATAACAGCTCACGTGGAAGATAACTATTTACTGAAGTAAGATCCTGAATCAAGGAAGTATTTGTTGAATTGAAACCACTAAACTTTAGAATTCTGTTAAAATCTTTTGATCGGTTATATCCAATAGAAATTGCAAAGTTATTTGAAGCTGAATCACTGGTTAGTGGAATTACAAGTCCTAATTGATAAAGTACCGTTTCAGTTCTTTGACTCAATACGGAATCACTTATGAAGAAAGCCTCGTTATTGTAAAGATTAGTACCAACTGAAGTATTAACTGTAAATTTTCTTGCTAAGCCCAAAGTTGCAGGATTTAACAAAGTTGCGGTATAAGTATCATTAAAAACTGAATTTGAATTACCCATACTTAAAGTGCGGGCATCGTAAATTTGACCGCTTATAGAAACGCGTAGTGCATCACCCATATTAGGTTTGAAGTAATCCTGCGCATTTAATAAAGGCGTAAAATTTAATTGTGAAAGAACAACAACTAAGGCGAAAATATTTTTTTTCAACGTTGAATTTTCTGCATTATGACTAAACATTTTTAATATGTAGTTAAAAATATAAGTATTATCACATATTTAATAGTGTATAAATTTGGTTCTTAGTTCCATACCAATTGCACAAATAACATTACTACGATCACTACTTATCTGATTATATAATATAAAAATCTGGTAAAGACTCTCAAGTTATTGTGACCTTAAAGTGATATTTCAAATTGGGTTGTTTATAAAAAATAATAGCACCGAATCATAATACAACCAGACGATTAAAAATAAAAAAGCTTCGATATATTCTACCGAAGCTTTGTGACCCCAAGGGGATTCGAACCCCTATTACCGCCGTGAAAGGGCGAGGTCCTAACCATTAGACGATGGGGCCAATTGAAATTTTTAAATTCGAATTTGAAATTTCGAATTCTTTTAGGGTGAGCGATGGGATTTGAACCCACGGCCCTCAGGGCCACAACCTGATGCTCTAACCAACTGAGCTACGCTCACCATTCTGAATATAAAAGGCAAAAGATTAATGTTTTTTAACTTTTTTCTCTTATCTTTAATCTTGATTAGTACGCCCGAGTGGACTCGAACCACTAACCCTCAGCTTAGAAGGCTGATGCTCTATCCGATTGAGCTACGGGCGCTCAAGATAAAATATCAAATTTCAGTATTCAAAAAACAAATAAAA
>JACAFA010000170.1 GCA_013388525.1 Ignavibacteriaceae bacterium
TGCATTGTCAGTGAAATCGAAAATGAAAAATCCTTCAACGCTAAAAGAATATATAATTTTCTCAGAAATATTGGGTAAACCAAAAGCGCTTCGCAGATGAATCAAAAGAAATATATACTTACACGAGTTGGTAAAGCGGGATTCGAGAAAAAAATTGACGAATCCCGTTTTGCAATTAATTACCAGCAGGAGTTAAACCCTTCACAATATGAAGCTGTTGCCGCAGTTAATGGTGCTTACCTTATAATTGCCGGTGCAGGAACAGGTAAAACCAGAACACTAGTCTATCGTGTTGCTAGACTAATTGAGCTTGGCTACGATCCTGACTCAATTTTGTTGCTGACATTTACACGCAAAGCTGCAAACGAAATGTTGAAACGTGCTTCTGTTCTGCTGGATGACCGCTGTTCAAAAATTCGCGGCGGAACATTTCATTCTTTTGCAAATCTTACTTTAAGAAAATATTCAAAAGCCGCCGGACTCGATTCAAACTTTACAATTCTTGATCAGGGAGATAGTGAAGATATAATCAATCTCATCCGTTCGCAGGAAGGATTAGTAAGCAAGGAGAGAAGATTTCCGAAGAAAGAAACTCTTAATAAAATTTTTAGTCTTTCTGCAAACACGGAGCGACCTGTCCAGTCAATCATTGAAGAAGAATATCCTCATTTTCTTACTGAGCTAGATGAGATATTGAAAATTCAGAGAGTCTATACCGAATACAAGAAAAGAAATAATCTTCTGGATTATGATGATCTGTTAATTTATTTACGGGACTTTCTGGCAAGCGGAAATGCTGCAGCAAAAAATCTGCTTTCAACAATAAATTTTGTAATGGTGGATGAATATCAGGACACAAACAAACTCCAGGCGGATATTGTAAAAGGATTAGTTCAGCACAATGGGAATGTAATGGTAGTTGGAGATGACGCTCAGTCAATTTATTCATTCCGGGGAGCTAACTTTAAAAATATTATGGAATTCCCGAAACTCTTTCCGGAAGCACAGATTATTAAAATTGAAGAGAACTACAGAAGTGTTCAAAGCATTTTAAATTTTGCAAATCATATTTACGAAGGTGCAATCGAAAAATACACTAAAGCACTTTATACAAGAAGACAAGGTGGCGATCTGCCTTTTATCGTTGCCGCTGCAAATGAAAATATGCAATCCAAATTCATTGTTCAAAAAATACTTGAACTGCTCGAAGAGGGTGTAAACCTGAAGGATATTGCTGTGCTTTTTCGTTCTTCATTTTTTTCATTTGATCTTGAAATTGAACTTGCCAAAGCAGGAATTCCTTTCCAGAAATTCGGTGGAATAAAGTTCATTGAAACTGCTCATGTAAAAGATGTGCTCGCATTTCTGAGAATTGCTTCCAATCCGAGAGACATAGTGAGTTGGTACAGAGTTTTATTACTGCACGAAGGTGTTGGTCCGAAAACTGCACAAAGAATTTTAGATGAACTGGCAACTGCAAGATTAACCATTGAACAGCATCCGGGTTCTAAAAAAGAGTTTGCTCATGAAAAACTTAAAGAGCTTTTTGAAACTCTTTACAAATTGCACACAGCACAGGCGCCACCAACAGAGTTGATCGGAATGGTTTTCGATTACTATCATCCGATATTCAAATTAAAGTATGATGATTTTAACAAACGCAGCAAAGACCTCGAAACACTTCAGAATATTTCCGGGAACTACAAGTCGCTGGATTCTTTTCTTGCTGATATGGCAATAGAGCCAATAATAGACAGTGTAACTGATATTGCTGCTACTGACAAAGAAGATGAATTTCTTACTCTCTCCACAATTCACTCAGCAAAGGGTTTGGAATGGCATTCAGTATTTGTCATTCACGCTGTTGAAGGTTACTTCCCTTCTGTAAGAGCCGCTGAAAGTCTTGAATCTTTAGAGGAAGAAAGAAGATTGATGTATGTAGCATCAACAAGAGCAAAGCAAAATCTTTTTGTCACTTATCCGATGCATATGTATAATCGTATTGACGGAATTACTCTGTCAAAGCCATCGAGATTCATTTCAGAAATATCAACTGATAAAGCACAAGGCTGGTTGGTCGAAGATGAGTTTTAAAACGGTCCCGCTCCTAAATCCTCTCCCCGAAGGGAAAAGGACTTTAATAGTCATTTTATTCAAACCTTTACGACCGATATCTATTATTTGTATTAATGACCAATCATCAGTTCTAAAAAATTCTTTACTATGTTTCCCTTTCCTTAGGGAAGGGATTAAGGGATGGGCTTTCATCTCAACAAAATCATCTTTTTAGTATCGATAAAAGTTCCTGCCTGCAACTTATAGAAATAGGTTCCACTCGAAAGAGAAGATGCATCAAATAGAATTTCATAAATCCCGGGTTTCTGTTCTTTATTTACCAAAGTTGCGACTTCATTCCCTAATACATCATAAACTTTCAAAATAACAAACTGAGATTGCTTCACTTCGTTCGCAATAACATTAGGAATTGAATATTTTATTATAGTCGAGGGATTAAACGGATTTGGTGAATTCTGATATAAATAAAAACTGGTTGGCGAAACAGGATTTTCAGATACTGAAACAGGATTTGCATAGATAACTACTGCTTTCCAAAAAATTCTTACAGTATCAGTTCCAGAAATTACAATTGCCGAAATTGTATCACTTCCAACTGCAATCGGTGCTGTAATTGTTGCTTCGTAGGTTCCATCACCTAAATCAATAACACTCCCTAATGTTCCTGCACCTGTGTTTGAAAGAATTATCTGCTTTCCACTGGTAAGTAATGTATCAGAATTATTTTTTGGAATAATTGTAATCACTCCTTGTGAAGTTCCATTTGCAGGAATTGTGTCCGGATCGATTTCGATCAGTGAGAGAAATGGATCAACAATGTTGAATTTTACTGCCTTCCAATTATTAAACATAGTTTGAAGTGAATCAATCGGATCTTTACCAATTGGTGTATCTGGAACAACGATTTGTATATAGGGAGTTCCTCCATCACCAATTCTCACAACTTTAACAAATCCTGATTGTGATGAAGTCCCTCTTGCCGCACAGCGAGTATCTGCACCAAGAATTTTTGCTGCCTGAAGTGTTGCCATAAGCCGGTCAGCCAAAGGACCCGGTGTATTAAGAAAAGTATTATGCATTGTATCAATAATAACCTGTCCAAGCAAAATATTTCCCTGGATTGCATAACCGGGGCCAGTAATGTGGTTTTTATAATTAGTACAATTTGATCCTGTGTATGCGGCACTTTCTCCGTTTCGGGTAAGGTCAACAATTCCATATTGACGAATGGTTGGATTTCCCTGTGCATCATTAGCAATTAACCAATCAATAATTTGTTGAGGAGATAATCCTTGAAGCATCTTCTGTCTTGCATTTTGCTGATTTGTTGAATTCCACGAAGCTTGTGTATGAATACCGCCAATACCTTCGATAACATCGCTCAGTATAAAAGCTCCAATTCCGCCAATTGGTCCAACACAGGAAGCACCAGCGCTTCCAATCTCGCCGGTGATAGTATCAACTGCAACGATTGAAAACGTATCCTGTGCTTCAAGATTCAATTGAAACAAAAGGATCAAAACAAATAAGATATAGAAACAGCTCTTAACAAAGTTTTTCATAGTTAGCTCATAATTTTTTTTGACTTCATTTTTAAGTTAAATATAATTTATCAATAATACTTAATACTGATTCGAACCCTTCCATCTCTGCCTTTATCATCAAGACAGGTAATCTTTAATTCTTTTTCTTCCGGTATAAAAAACACTCTTTCACCCGGTTTAGTTTTCTTAAAGAATTTTTCATTCACATACCAGTAATGAGTTTTAACTCTGCTGTCCGATGCAGCGAGCAGAAGTATTTCCTGTCCCGATTTTTTTTCCAGGAAATATTCATAATCTTCAGATGGAGATAATATTTTCGGACCACCTTCGACAAATTTTGCGGTACAATCCGGATTATGTGTTGGCGGCTGGCGATAATCGTATTTATTCTGTGCAAGCCAGGCAGAAAGCTCAGGTTCATAAACAGTAAAAACAACTTTCTTATAGTCTGATGAAGGCAAACATCCTGTACAATATTGAACACTTTCATCAAGATTAACATAGACTGGTTTGTGAATATTACAAACTACGTTATTCGATTTATTCTTAATTGCAAAATCAAGCACTCTGTTTGTGCAATACTTTGTTGGAATCTTTCCGCTCTCGCTGCAGACTTCTCTTGTATATAACTCTTCAGGCATATCAAACCACTTTACATCTGAATCATAATCAATCGCATTAAAGAGATCGAAAAGAAGCGGAACTGCAGCTTCTGCACCGGAAAGATTCGGAGAACCAACTCCATTGAAGTTTCCCATCCACACTCCGATTGTGTAATTGGGATTAAAACCAATTGCCCATGCATCTCTTTTACCATAAGATGTTCCTGTTTTCCAGGCAAACTTCGGCAGCTTTGAATAATTAGCAAGATTTGCAATATCACTTCTGTTGGTTCCTGAAAGAATCTGTGCAATCAAATATGAAGATGCTTCAGAAAAAACTTGCTCACCTTTTTGTTCATCATCATTTAATATAAACTGAAAAGGATAAAGTTTTCCTTTTCTTGCAAATGCTGAGAATAGTCTTGTTAATTCTTGTAGATTTGTTCCGCAGCCACCAAGTATCATCGAAAGACCAAGTTTATTTTTTTGATTTTGAATTTGATTAAATCCACAACTTTCTAAAAAACCAGTAAAATTATTTAATCCGACTTGCTCAAGCAGCTTGACCGCAGGAATATTCAATGAATTCACAAGTGCAAATTCAACTGAAACATTTCCATAGAATTTCAAATCGTAGTTTTCAGGTTGATAGCCGTGAAAGTCTGTCGGAATATCTGCAAACTTCATTTGAGGAGTCAGGTTTCCATCATCGAATGCGTACGCATATAACGCAGCCTTTAATGTTGAACCGGGAGATCGGATTGCAGTTATGCCATTCACCTGTCCAAAAGATCCTTCATCATAAAAATCGGCAGAACCGCAATAAGCAACCACCGATGAATTCCTGTTATCAATTACAAGCACTGCACCATTTGTTATTCCTTTGTAGAAAAGTTTTTTCACGTGACGAAGCAATAAATTCTCTGCTGTTTGCTGCAATGACAGATCAAGTGTTGTGTTTAATATATCTCCACTAAAATTATTTTTGATGAAGTAGCTGAAGTGCGGAGCTAAAACAGGAATTGCAAATCTGTTCTTATCAACAGGTTCATCCAGTGCATCTTTTAAATCTACAGATGAAAATATTTTTTCTTGTTTGAATTTGTTAATCCAGAAGTTTCTTTTTTGAATAACTGTTGCAGAGAAATTCCTTGTCATTCCGGCTTGTTCCGGCAGAACGAAGTTCTGACGAACTTGTTCGGAATCTGACAAGGAATATTTATAATCTGATTCCTGACTCCCCTGCTGAAGCAGGGTCGCAGGAATGACATTACTTGCTGGAGTTCTATCTAAGCGAAGAGTGTTCGGATCGTTTGGTATTACCGCAAGCGTTATTGATTGAGCAAGACTAAGCTTACCCGGCGGTCTGTTGAAGTAAATGTATGAAGCCGACTTCACGCCTTCGATGTTTCCGCCAAATGGAAGAAGACTTAAATAAAGCTCAAGTATTTCTTTTTTTGAGTATCTTATCTCAAGCTGGATTGCACGGAACATTTCACCAAATTTGTTAATGTAAGTTCGCTTTTTTGGCTCCAGCATTCGTGCAACCTGCATAGTAATTGTTGATGCACCAAGCTGAGTTTCACCAGTAGTTATGTTCCGATAAAATGCACGAATTATTGAAAGAGGATTTATTCCGAAGTGCCAGTAAAACCAGCTATCTTCTTTTTCAATTATTGCTTTGATCAGTTCCGGAGAAACTTCTTCGAGTTCAGTTCTTAATCTCCACTTGTCATCGCTTGTTAAATAAGCGGTAAGTAAAGTTCCATCCTTCGCGTGGATTTCTTTTGAGAATTCCTTTTTCCTGGGTAGAGGAAACAGTATATCCAGCACAACAAATAGCAATAAGGTTGTGAAGGCAATCTTAACTGTTCGTTGATATTTTTTTAATAATTCAAAATGCATGGTTCTTAAAACATAATTTGAGCTGTCATTCCAGCTTGTCTGGAATCAGACAGCTCATTATTCAATAATTCATCAGATTCCCGACGCGACCCGACAAAGTCGGGTCTTGCGGGAATGACATTCGCGTTTTACTATTCTCCCAAACTCTGCAATACTTTCACAACACCAGCTCCGTGATATGAATGATACTCCTGATCGTACATTGCCTCGGCACCGATAACAGGAAGCTGATAAGTTCCCTGGTTTACTACACGAAGCATATAATAAAAATCTTTCGTCTGATTTCTAACCAGTTCTGTAAACAGCAGAAGCCTGTCATCACGCACATCCATATACTGAGCATTCATCGGATTTTTCGGTTTCCATTTCAGCTCAGTTGCAGGATTGAGTCTTGGGTTTTCAATTTCAAATCCTGCGGGAATTAAATCTGTGATAACTATGTTCTCAGCATTCTTATCAAAACCAGTTAATTCAATCTTACAGACAATCAACTCGCCCTGATAAAATCGAAAATCAGAAATTAATCTTCCCGTTTTGTAGCTGTAGAAAGTTCTTCTAACCTGCATATAAGAATCTTCTTCCTTTACTTTTTCATTTAGCTTAACTCCCTCTGCACTCCAGAAATAATATACTTCTCCTTTACCACTTGCTTTCAAAGATATATTCGAAGAGTTAAGTTTGCTATCAGTTACCGTTAAATCTTTCCCTGAAAATTTATTAATTGATTTTCCATCAACAAGAATATCAACTGTAACATCTGCATCGGCATTAAGACTTGCAGCTTTACCAAGTGCAAGAAATGCAAACGATCTTTCCTGGGTAGAATACATTCTGTCAGCATTTTGAGTAAGGTATTTTATAATTAATGGAATCTGCTTATTCGCTGGTTCAACTTCCAGGAGAACGTTCAGCATAATTGCATTTGCACGGATATCGGAATCGAAACTGCCTCCTGTTAATCGATCGGTTCTTTCAGGTGTGAATGCATTCGGTACGATTTCGTAATAAGAATTCCATCTTCCCATTAAAGCATAAGAACCGGCAAGAAGATAACGCATATCCTCTGATACAAGATGAGGTCGTGCTTTGTAGTAGTTCATCGTTGCGATGTCTCCTTCACCAGCAAGAGCAAGTACGTAAAGTGAATAGAGAATTTCTTTGCTGGCAATTTTCTTTATTGTTCTTCCGGTCGGCAGATACGTAACATAATCAAACGTACTCTGGTCTTTAGCTTTCTGAGCTAAATACCGCATCAGCTTTTTCATCACATCTTCCGAAACATTAAATCCGGCTTTCTTTGCTTCAACTAAAAAGTGAGCAGCATACACAGATCCCCACCAGCTTGTTTCGGTTCCTCCCTGCCAGTATGCAATCGAGCCATCATACAATTGCATTGATTCAATTTTGCGTATTCCTTCTTTCACATAATAAACGGGATTGTTTGTCCGATACATTTCAGGGGCAACGAGCTTTGCAAGATCTTCAAAGTAAAGCTGTGGAAATAATTTTGAAACTGTTTGCTCAACACAGCCGTGCGGATATCCAACCAGATACTTCAAGTGTTTTGCAAATTTTATTGCAGGGAACCTGCTGATAGTTAAAGTAGTACTTTGGGTTCCTTTAAGGAAATTTTTTGGTACATCAATTCTTATTTCCTTGCCAGCCTCGATTGTTCCAGAACCTGTTTCAACAATTAGAGGAGAAATCGGTCTGATAGCAATATCAATTTCTTCTATAACTTTTGCGAGTCCGCTTATTTCAAAAATAATTTTACCAGCACCAACCTGTGACTGAGCAGAAATACCAAACGTAACACTCCTCGTAGAATTTGGATCAATCTTGATTGATTTTTTTGATGATGAAGTAATTTTTAGTGGTCCTTCAACTTTCAAGCTTACCTCAACGTTTGCAACTTTATCTGTTGTATTGAAAACTGAAACCGGGGTAACAAGTGAATCATTAACAGCAAGGAAACGAGGAACCTGAGGTTCAATTATCAGATCATCAGCAACTTTCATTTTGTTTTCAGCTGAACCGAAACGCGAACCGGTATATGCAACTGCCATCAAACGAACTTCTCCATTAAACTGAGGGATATTCAGTGAGACAGTTACAACACCATCACTGTTGGTTTTCTTAATTCCGCTCCAGTAAGAAAGAAGTTTAAATCTCTTAACGGAAATTGGATTAGTTCTTTTCTGGAGCTGCTGTTCCATATCACCGCCACCGGGAGATGAACTGATTTTTACAATTTCCGGTAATAGCAGTTTATACAGATCATAACTCTCAACCATCAACGGTCGTTTGGCATACATAAATTCAAATGGATCCGGAGTAGAAAAATTTGTTATCTGAAGAATACCTTCATCAACAGCAGCAACAGTTACATAAATATTTTTCTGTGCTTCAGTTTTTATTGTTATCTGTTGTGTTGTATTCGGTTTTATTTTTTGAGATGCTGAAATAGAAACCGGAAGCTTATTTTTATTTTTGATTACTTTCATCGAAGCAAAACCATGTCCAACAAGAAATGGTGCTGAATCGTCTTTGCTGTGCTTTTTAAAAAGTGTAGCGGTTACATAAACGTTTGGCATATGTTCATCCTGCAAAGACAATTCAAGTTCTGCTGATTTGCTGTTTACATCAATATATTTGTAATCATAAACACTGCCTCTTTCCAGAGTTATAAGTAGCTTACCCGAAAAAGGACAAGTAAAGAGAACTTTTGCTTTATCACCGGGTTCGTATTTCTCTTTATCAAAAACGATTTCTACTCTTCCTTCTTTATCAACTTCAAATGATCCCGCTGTTGAAGTTCCCCAACCGTAAACATAAAAATCATTTTTTTCATAATCACTACTGCCTTTTTTTGAAATTCGTAATTCATACCTTCCTGATTTTGAAACCATAAAATTAAATTTCGTCGCGCCGTTTATTGTTACATCTTTTTCCCATTCATTAAATTCTTTTTCTTCTGAGGCATAATAGTATCTGTCTGAATAATCTTTTTTAAGCACTGTCTGCCATTCATATCTCACCAGCATTGCAGTTGCTGAAAAATTATTAATCTGCTTATCATCTTTATCAACGGCTACCAGATTGAAGTTTATATTTTCATTCACACCGTAATAATAATCGGTAGATTTTATTCCGATGAAATAATCTTTCGGATACACATCAAAACTTGCTGAACGTGTCACTGTTCTGCCTGTAAGATCGAAAATGCTTACGTATGCAGTTCCGACTATTACTCCTTTGCTTTGAATTCCCGTTGGAACACTATACTCTATTTTTGTTTTGCCATCATTATCCAACAGACCTTCAAGGAAAGTATGATCGATATTAGTATTTGTTATTGATGAATTTGAAAAAACATAATCTGGAAAATTTTTACTCGTGAACGATTTATGATTTAGCTGGATATCAGCTTCATAACGCATTTCAGCTGCGGGTGCACCGAACAGGAATTCTGCAGTAACATCAATTTTAACTTTATCGCCCGGTTTTGTTTTTTCTTTATCAGATTTGACATTCACCCTGATTTTGTCGGGAACAAATTCTTCCACGCTGAACTTGTATGAACCGATTAACTGCTTGTCACCGGTATAAACATCCGCTGAGTAACCACCTGTCTGTGCAAACTCAGGAAGCTTGAATGCAAGTTCAAATGATCCTTCCTCGTTCAAATCCTTTTTAAATTCTTCAAAAACTTTTCCGGTTGGAGCAACAATTTTTGTAATAAGAGGGACATCTTTCACAACCTGAATTTTATCATTCCTGACAATGGCTGAAAGATTTACTTCTTCACCAGGGCGATAAATATTACGCAGTGAATAAAGAAACACGTTAAAGTCAGCAGCATATTGTGTAAGCCCGCCAACATCAAATCGTGATGTTTCGATTCGTGTTTCTCTCAAATCCACATAGTTAAAATCTTCTTCCTTCTCAACCACAACCAGCCTTGGTGAAAAGCCCTCGGTTTTTTTCTTTACATCTTTAAATACGGCAACGCCATTTCCATCTGTTCTACCGGTGAGAATAGTTTGATTGTTTGTTGAGATGATATTCACTTCAGCATCTGCAACCGGTTCTGCACCACTGATACTGTTAACAAAAATATAAATTTCATCGCCGGCAATTTTTGAAATGATGCCGAGATCGGATACTGCAACAACTTTTGAATCACTTCTCCAGCGTTCATCAGCAGAACGTACTGAAACGGTGTAAATTCCTTTAAATTTTTGTCCGAGTGCTTTATTCAAATTAACTGTAAAACTCTTTAACCAATTCTGACCACCATCAAGTTTAATTTTTTCCTCGTAGAGTACTTCGCCGTAATCACCGACATAGTAGCTTGGATTGTAATAGTAATCATATTCGTCATAGTAATAATAATATCCGTACTGATTCAGGAAGTGAAGAATGTTATTCTTAAAAACCTGTGACACCTCTACTTCAACTTCATCAATGTTGACTGCATTAACTTTCAGATTTTCCTCACCGCCGAGCATCAGATATTTGCCTTTCTTGTCAGCAAAGTTGATTGATGGCTCGACGTTTACCATCGAAACTTCCTGCTCATAATCGAATTCAAGCTTGCCGCCGTATAGACCGGGTAAGCCTTTTTTAATTTTCAACTCAACAGTCTGGACATTATCGAGATCGGTTTCAATTCTTATAACATTTCCGCTCACCGAAAAGTTTAGCTTCTTGGAGGGTTCTGTAGTGATGTAATCTTTTAATTTTTTATCATCAACTGTCTGAGTTGTAGCTATTTCAATCCAGCCGTTGGCACCATCGAAACCGGCTGTAACATTTGTTATAGCAAGTTCAGTAATTGGCGGAAGCTTTGTTTCGAATGTTCTGGATTCCTTTAAACCATCTTTACCAAGAGCAGAAACGAGTTTCTCTTTTACCTTTACAGAGAAGAGCTGTTCTTTACTCGTCTGCTGAACTTCTCCAAAATTAATTGCAATGACATCAGCGGTCTGCTCTGAAAAAATCTGGAAATCTGTGATAACTGCACCTGCTCTTTTCACTTCAAGAAATTCTTTCAATGTTTTAGGATCAACCGGATAGTTGAAATAAATATTTGCCTGAACACTTAGCTTGTAATTCTGATAAGGAATGTTCGTCCAGAAAAAATCAACCTTTGTTACGTCAAAGTATGGAGTGTGAAAACTGTAATCCTCAAAATCAGGAGAGAAGGTTGTATTAAACAGAACATTTTTATTTATAGTGGCTTCATAAGACTGCATCGGATCAAGCGGTGAATCAGGAGAAAATACGAGAGTACTTGGAGACGTCCATTTAAACTTTCCCTGAATTGCAGGAGTGAAGGTAACGAACTCTTCATCCATCCATTTATCCTGAACATCTGCAGGTGCAAGATCTTCAGAGAACTCAATCGTGAAGTTCGTTAAATTCTGAACTTCACCGGTTGGAGTGAAAGATTCAACTTCAACTGTGTTGCCCGGTCCACAACTAAATAAAAATATTACTGTAAGAATTATTGAAAGATTGATTAGAAACGAACGCATGATGTCCTCCTGAAAATGCAGATAATTGTTTAGATGAAACTTATTTAATTCTAATGAAAGTAGGAAGACCCCGGCTTTAGACGGGTCGGAAGACCTCGCTGATGAAGGGAAGGAATTTATACCAAGAATAAGTTACTTGAAGAATGTAAACAAAAAACCCTGCCTTATTGAAAAGGCAGGGTTAAAGAACCGCGAACATTTTATACTTTGGATACTATTCTTCAGAATTTACTGCTGACCAGCCATCTACAAGTTTTAATTCCATTGATGCAAGAGTAAGAACCTTATTATCAAGCTGGAATGTCAGAACAAGATTTAAGGGTGCTCTGCAGGTATTTTTGACTCTGAAATATTTCACAATATAGATAACTGACTGATTAGCTGAACTTATAGTTACAACCTGCTCAGCTGCTTTTTTAATTGACCAGGATGCATTTTGATTTGGGCATTTCACCTTAAACATAGCATCAACGAAAAGATCAACCTTTAACTTCTTATCAGGAGTTCCACTTGAACTTACCTTATAAATATCTCCTGGAGTTAAAGCCTGAGTTCCGCTGCTAATTTCCTTAATACCATATCTTGCAACTCCATCAATTTCAACGAGATTATTCAACTTGTAACTTGGATCGTAGAGCAAACCTGTAAGTCTTATCTCATTCGGATATGTGAAGTGAAAGATGTCTTTATAGGCAACAGTTTCCTGCTCCGGAATATTTGTGTATTCAGAAGATTCCGGAACTACCGGATCTGTAACTGAGTTCTGGCATCCTGAAAAGAATGCAAACAGAAGAGCAACGAAAGCAACAAATAGAGTTTTCATTTTAGTACTCCTTTTATATTAGTTAGTAATTAATAATTAATTATTTCTGTGGCAACCGCATTAGCATTTGGTAACGCAAGCCACATTGCGCTTAATTCAATTCTGTCATTTGATACAGCAAATCTGGCTTTCAAAACCATTCCATCTTCACGCCCCTGAATGGTAAAAGTTTTTTCAAGCAGCGAAACAAAATTTCCACCTAACGGTACATAAGCTTCCGATACATCTGCTATAAACCCGGCTAACTTATCTTCTTCGGAAGGCGGACAAACAGTGCAGAAATATTGCAAGTCTGCATTAGACTCAAAATAAATTGAAGCATATCTTTGTGCAGAAGGTGGTATTGGATCCATATAAAAAATTCTGAAATCGTATGCTATCTGACCGCTTATCCGGTAAAATGAATTTACTACATGATGTGGATCAGCTAAAGCAGCTTCCAGAGGAATAATCCCATGGAGATAAATATCAGGAATGTCAGCCTGAATCTTATTAGATGATTCATTTGTAATCGGGTCAGTTATAGAATTTTCCTGACATCCGGTAACAAAAAGAACGAAAACAACAGCTAGAGAGATAAATAAGTTTTTCATTTTAGTACTCCTTATAATTATTATTTATGAAATTATTTTTCTAGTGGTGCAAGATTTAAACTTGATATTCCTACACCGTCTGTAGTAACCAGATATTTAACAAGAAGAACTACATCGGTTCTGTTTGTTATTGAGTAACATTTCTCAATAACAGCAATTCCTTCTTCGCTTACATAAACTACGTCTTCACTTCTTCCTTCGATACGCCACTCGAGATGCATCATACCGAGCATATCGCAAAGCCTTGAGTCCATTTGAAGTTTCAGTAATATTTCATTTAGTCCAAGTGGATTCATGGTCTGATTAATAACCTGATGGACATAGTTCACATTACCATTTAGATTACAGGCACCATACTCAGGGTCACGGACCTCACAACATATTTTAATTCTATTAAAAAGATTTGTATTTGTAGTAGTTATTCCATCCTTAAATAGAGTTGAAGTTTCAGGTTCGGTGCTCACATTCTCCTGACATCCCATAATAATTAATGCAAGCGAGAAAGCGGCGAGGGTTAAAAAAAATGTTTTCATTGGTGCACTCCTTAGTAATTGTTTGAAAAAAGTTTATTAAAAGATTCACCACAAATAAAATAAATTAAGGCGGGGGGTAGTTATCAGCTATGTTGCAATCGCTTGCACTTTTGAAACAATCGCTAGAAACTATGTTGCAATGTCTTGCACTGATGTTGCAGACTTCGAATTCGCTCTTTTTTGATAGGATTCATTATCAGAAGAGTTCGGCTCAAGGTTAGCTTAATTTTGATGATGCAGTCAGATAAAAAAAGTCCCGCTAATTGCTAAAGCGGGAATTAAAAGAATCAGTTTTTTTCAGAATAACTACTGCGATACAATAATTATTCTGGGCGGTGCATCCGGCCAACTGTTGGTCGTGATGCAATAAACTGAAATTGAATATATCTTTTCAGATATATTAGTAGGCTTACTGACAATATAAATTTCACTTTCAGGATTGGAAGTATTAACCCGGGTTTTCAGGTCTGGTTCATCAATCTTAAGAAAACTAATTGCATCTATAATATAAACTGCAAAATCACCATCGGTACTCTTAAATTGTATTGAATCACCTGGTGATATATCAAGTCGTAATTCATTAACAAAGTTTTTATTATTTTTATTTAGTTCTACTACGTATAGTTTCTTTTGTTCTGGCTCGGTTGGTTGTGCCAAACCATTATAACAAAAGCATAGTATTAAAAGATTTAAAAGTATCAGTAACCGTTTCATAAGAACCTCCTAGTTATGGTTGTTAAATAATTATGAATTTATTTTAGTGTTTAACTACGGAGAGAAACCTTCGAGGTTAGAGACTGTCTCCCGGCAAGCAACCTCGAAGGTTACTTACAGAAAGGCTTTATTCGACTTATGAATTTTTTGTAGATAGTGACTCATGATAATTACATAATTATTTTTTTATTCCGGGCGAGTCAGAGACTCGCGCTATAAAATTTATTTTCACGTTTCATTTGTAGGGGTTCAAAATTTTGAACCTCTAGTCTAAAACCTGCAGTGTTACTCTGTGTCGCTCTTTAGCGGCTACAGCAGTCAAGAGAGTTCTAAGCGCATCTATATTCTTGCCTTTCTTCCCAACGACTTTTCCAATATCACTTTGATCAACTTTAATTTTTATTTCATAAGTATTCTCGTTCGGCAAAATTTCTTCAACACTTACTTTATCCGGTTTGTCAACCAGCTGCTTAACAATGAACTCAACAAATTCTTTCATCTATAGCTCCTGAGTTTAGTTTAATCACTCTCCCTAATTGCTTTGCTTTCTTAAAATCGGGCGAGTCACAGACCCGCCCGTGCTGTCCTCCCACCCCGAAAGGATACTGTCGAATCGGGATGTTCTCCGAAGAGATTTACCTCCGTAGTAAAAAATTTTTTATTATTTATGGTAATACTTTGTTGAGGCTGATTTCTATCAGATATTGGTAGTTTTCTATCTATGATTTGTATGAAACCTTTAAAAGGTTCAAATAATAATATTCGCTCGTTAGCCTTTGAATGGTTTCTCAGGTTTCCGCACAACAATTGTCTCACCGCAATTTCCACCTGCCTTTATTGAAAAATATTTCGAGTATCCTGTCAATTCACCAACTATACAACCCACTTCGAGACTGACTCAAGAAGGCGAGAGAGGGCGAAATTATGTTACAGGGTGCGTTATGATTTTCCATAAACAATTTCCACCCTCCTCGTTGCTGTGCTGTGGGAAGAGTTAAAGCCTCTTTATTTAATTAATTCCATCTCCATTGATTCTGAATATCTGTCAGCAACCAGATGACAGAAGTACGTTCCTTTAGATAATCCATCTGCAAAAAATTCCAGTTTATACATTCCCGGATCGTGCACACTTGAAATTATTTTATCGATAACCTTCCCGTACGAATTTGTTATAATCACTGTTACCTTACTCTGGAATGGTAAACAGAATTTTATAGTTGTTCTTCCTCTAAATGGATTAGGATTATTCTGCTCCAGATAAAAACCTGAAGGAATCATACTTCTTGAGCGAGACGCTGCTGTAACCAACACTTTAGAATTCTCCTTTTTCGATATAGTTTTCTTTCGGGTATGTATGTCATTTACCCGTAAAATTTTTTATTACAAATTTTATATTACCCGCAACACAAAATTTTTGAGAATAATTTCACAAAGAATATGGCTGCATCGGTACTATCTTCATTTCTGCAATTCCGACTCCATCCGTAGTAACCAGATAAATCACCTCAAGAACCACATCAAAACGATTAGTTATTTCATAAAGTTTTGTAACTAATGCAATACCCTCTTCACTTACGTTTACTGTTTCTTCGCCGTAACCTCTCATCAGCCACTCAGGATGCATCATCATGCACATGCTGCATAATTCTGAATTCATTTGAAGGTTGAGTAAAACTGTATATAAACCAGCCACATTCAAAGGTGCAGTAATTATCTGATGTGTGTACTCCACACAACCGTTAACTCTGCACACACCGCTTAGCGGGTCACATAACTCAAAGCAAATGGGTATTTTATCTTGAATAATCTGCGAGATTGGCTTCGGAAAATTTACAATTGGATCAGTTGGAATATTTTCCTGACAGCCGGAAAGACCAAGAATTATAATTAATATCAACAAAGCAAAAAAGCATTTCATAGCAACCTCCTTATTGATTGATTTATGAATATTGTTATAATCCGGGCGGGTTAACGACCCGCCCTTGCTGTCCTCCCACCCTGGCTCGCCACCAGTGATTTAGTTTGACCTCCTGTTATAATTTTATCTTTACGTATTTTTCCCGTTATCAATAAGCAATCACCTGAAAGTTGAGAGGGCGAAATTGTGTTACCGGGTGCGCATACCTTTTGTAAACAATTACCACCCTCTTTATGTGCTTTGCTGTCGGGAAGGATTTTCATTTTATTAATTCCATTTCTCTGGATTTAAAATATTCATCAGTAATCATGTGATAGAAATAATTTCCCTTTGGTAAACCATCAGCATAAAACTCAATTTCGTAAGTACCTGCTTCCTGATTTTGGGAGATTATTTTTTGAATCACCTGACCTTCAGCATTATTTATCATTATGATTACTTTAGTTTTATAAGGCACTGAATACCTTATAGTTGTTTTTCCTTTAAATGGATTAGGATTATTTTGGCTCAACTCAAATTTGTCCGGTAGTTTTTTTTGATCAACTAAATTTGTAAAGATTGCCATTAATGATTCTCCCCGAATTAGCGTTGTATTTTCCATTTCGATTAAAATTATTTTTATTAAAATATTTTATATACCAGCCCAAAGCCCGGTCGTCATTTGCCTGAACAGGACCGGAAATGAATTTGAAAAGGTTTATAAAAAAGCACAAATAAACGGATTGGTTTCTAATTACAATCTTGTTTCCTGAGCGAAAAATGACCGAAATCAAGATTACTGCCTCCCGATGAAAATAAATTAAATGTAATTGAAAAAAGCACGCTACAAATAAACAAAATGAAGACGGGGGGTGGTTAGTAACTATGTTGCATTCTCTTGCAGCTATGTTGCATTTTTCATTTTGAGCTCATTTTTCGCTGAAAATTGAATGTGTTGGTTTATTGAGATGAAAAAGTCTGATTACTAAAACTGATAGAATGAAAATACCGGGGCTAAAAAAAACAGTTGAAACCGTTAGCGAATTGCCAGGGATATCAAGTATAACACCGGATAAATCCAGTGGAGAATATGATTTATATGTTGATAAAAAAAAAAGGTTCTATTTTACTTCGCTTGGAGCATGACCGAATTCTTCTTTGAAGCATCGGCTGAAGTAGGCAGGACTTGAAAATCCAACCTGGTAAGAAATTTCCGAAATAGTTCCTTTCTTTTCTTCTATCATTTGCTTTGCTTTTGCCAGACGTACACTTCTTAAATATACGCTTGCTGATTTACCGGTTAATGCCTTTAACTTTCTGTGCATTTGTGATCTGCTCATTCCAACATCTTTGCCGAATTCCTCAATGCTGAATTCTTCTTCGGCAAGGTGTTCATCAATAACTGACATAATTCTGTTCATAAACTGCTCATCGAGACAGCTTAACCTCGTTTTTTCCGGTTTCTGTACTTCAGCGGTTACAATACCAAATTTTTCCTGCAGCATTCTTCTTGTTTCAATGAGATTTTTTATTCTTGCAAGAAGTTCATCCGAATCAAATGGTTTAACAAGATAATCATCCGCACCTAATCCTAAACCCTGAAGCTTGCTGTCCTTATCTGATTTTGCAGTAAGAAGTATTATTGGAATGTGACTGGTTTTATCATTCTGTCTCAGCTGCCTTGTTAATTCATAACCATCCATCCTGGGCATCATAATATCACTTACTATCAGATCGGGAATAAATTTTTCCGCCTTCTTCAATCCCTGCTCACCGTTTGCTGCTTCTTCAACATGGTAAATTTCCTTCAGTGCATCTTTAATGTATTCTCTGACATCAGCATTGTCTTCAACAATAAGCACAATTGTTTTATCAATCAGATTTTCATTCAACAGATCCTCTGCTTCTGAATTTCCTTTAGTGAGTTCTTCAGCGTTTTCAATTTTACGCATTTCAAAATCAGCAGGCTCAATAATTTCATCCTCTTTAAGATGCTCTCTGCCAAGCAGGAAGAGAAGCTTTACTTCCGTCCAGTGACCTTCTTCGCTATCAACGAAAATATTTCCTTTATGTAATTCAACGAGTTCTTTAGTTAATGCTAAACCGATTCCTGTTCCTTCGTGCTCTCTTGTATATGAGCCATCCACCTGATAGAATCTGTCGAATATCTTTGTCAATTCTCCTTTTGGTATTCCAATACCTGAATCCCGGATAATTATCTCAACTTGATTTGCTGTTGTCTCACTCAGCTTAACCGTAACTCTTCCTCCTGAAGGCGTAAATTTGAACGCATTGGACATCAGATTGGTTATTATTTTCTCCAGTTTCTCTTTATCGAAATAAGCTTCAACATTTTCTTTTTCCATAATTATTTTCAGAGAAATGTCTTTCTGTTCAGCAATAGATTCGAACTCCATCACGAGACCTTTAACGAATTGTGCAATATTACCGGGAGAAGCATTTAGTTTTAATTTTCCTGCTTCAAGTCTTGAGAGATCAAGAAGCTGATTAATAAGATTCAACAGCCTCTTAGCATTTCCTTTTATCAGGTTAGCCTGCTTTAGTCCATCTTCATCTTTTGTTTTCGAAATAAGTCTTTCAACAGGACCGAGAATCAGAGTGAGTGGTGTACGGAATTCGTGAGAAATGTTTGCGTAAAAGTTAGATTTTATTCTGTCTACTTCTTCAAGTTTTTTTGCGTGCTCTTGTTCTAATTTTAGCTGGGTTCGCATCCGTTGCCGGTTCAAATAAATTCTTGTTGATACTGTAAATATTAAAACACCTATAAAACCATAAATAATATAAGCCCACCATGTTGCCCACCACGGAGGAAGAATTATTATTTTAAGAGATGTGCCTGCTTCATTCCAGATGCCGTCATTATTTGAGCCTTTAACTACTAAAGTATATTCTCCGGGTTCAAGATTTGTGTAAGTAACAAATCTTCTTTTGGAATCAGTGAATGTCCGGTTCTGATCGAATCCTTCAAGAAAATAAGAATACAGATTTTTTTCAGGATTATGAAAGTCGAGAGCAGAAAATTCAAAAGAGATTATATTATCATTGTAGTTTAACTCAATCTGTTGCGTTTCGGTGATTGATCTCTGCAATACTGTTCTACTCCACTTTGCATCATATCCGACATTTACAGGTTTATGAAGCAGCTGAAAGTCTGTAATTACAACAGCAGGAACGAGTAAATTATATTTTAAACTATCTGGATGAAAGTAACTAATTCCGTTAGTTCCTCCGAAATACATCATTCCATTTTTTGTTTTACAGTAAGCCCAGTTATTAAATTCATTTCCCTGCAGACCGTCTTCGACTCCAAAATTACTGAAGCTTTCATTTTTAGGATTAAACCTGCTTAAACCCTTATAAGTGCTTATCCATAAATTGCCTGAATTATCTTCAAGAATACCACAAATCATATCGTTAGGTAAACCGTCTTTTTCGTTTAATCTTTTGAATGTTTTATCTGCCGGATTGAATTTATTAAGTCCGCCACCATTCGTTCCGATCCAGAGCGTGCCTTTTTTATCAATATGAATTACTGAAACTGAATTGTTACTTAAGCTTAGTGAATTCCCCGGTTCGTTTTTATAGTAAATAAAATCTTTTCCGTTTTTATCCAGCATACCCAGCCCATCGCCATTACTGCCAAACCATAAATTACCGGATTTATCTTCGTTTATGGCAAAGATAGTTTCTGAGAAAATACTTTTAGGATTTTCTTCATCGTGATAATAATGAATAAATGTGGTACTGCCCTTTTCAAGTTTTTCAAGCCCACCGCTACCAAGTCCGATCCATATATTGCCTTTACTATCCAAAAACATCTGTGAAATTGCATTTTGACTGATACTTGAAGGATCACCAGGAATTTTTTTAAAGTGAACAAATTTATTTGTTTTCCGGTCAAAACGATTCAATCCATTATCATTAGTACCAATCCACAAATTTCCAAAACTGTCCTCACAAATAGAGCTAATAGAATTACTGTTGATGCTGTAAGGATCATCCTGCTCATAAAAATAATGGATGAACTTATTTGTTTTTCTGTTCAATCTGTTCAGTCCGATGACATCAGTACCAACCCACAAATCACCAAAGCGATCTTCATAAATCGGAAAGATACTATTACCGCTGAGGCTGTTGGGGTCATCCGGATTGTGAACAATGGTAATAAACTTTTTATCTGTTCTTGTATATTTATTTATCCCGCCGTTCCAGGTACCAAACCAAAGAATCCCGGTTCTGTCCTCGCAAATAGAAATAACTGTGTTATCATTTAAAGATTTTGGATCATTTGAACTTTGTTGATAGAAGATAAACTTTTCTTCCTGTCTGTTAAAAACAGCTAAACCGCCTCCATCTGTGCCAATCCATAATGTTCCGTCGCTGTCTTCAAATATGGTCCAGATGTAATTTGAAAAATTTGATTGATCCGAAGCTATTGAGTAGCGCTCGAAATTGCCAGACTCCCGATCAAATTTATTTATTCCACCTTTATCTGTACCAACCCAGAAGTTTCCGGCGCGGTCTTCAAAAATTGATGTTATGTAATTACTGCTAATACTTTTTGAATCTGCGGGGTTGTGTTTATAGGAAGTGAAGTTTTCTTTTTCTCTGTTAAACTTATTCAGTCCACCCGTAATTGTTCCTATCCAAAGAGTGCCATTTCGGTCTTCATAAATTGAATAGACAGAATTTCCATTTAAACTCGAAGAATCATCAGGATTGTTCTTATAGCAAAAGAATTTATTTTTCTGAGGGTCGAAACTGTTCAGTCCATCGCTTGTTCCAATCCATATTTTTCCTGACTTGTCACAATAAAGCGAAATTATACTATTGCTGCTGATACCGGACGGATTATTCGCGTCGTACTGGTAGCGGGTAAACTTCTCAGTAATTGGATCAAATTTATTTAAACCACTATTCCAGGTACCTATCCACAGATTCCCTTTATCGTCTTTACATATCGTCCGGATACTGTTTTCGCTTATGGTTGTGGTATCACCTTCAACTGACTTATAAACAGTAAACTTGTATCCATCATATCTATTTAAACCATTGTAAGTGCCAAACCAAAGAAATCCTTTGTTATCCTGTATGATACTGAAAACTGAATTTGATGCCAGCCCATCCTGGGATGTTAGATGAGTAAACTGAATATCTTTCTTTTGTGCAAAAGATAATGCAGCCTCGAAAATGATGATTAAATATATTTTTTCTTTAAAGGACATTTATTTTTTTATGAAAAGCATCCAGTTATAAATAATGCTTAAAGATAAAGAATCAAATTATTCGTTAATACTTTTTTAGGTGTAACGAATAATTCTTGGCGGTGCGTCCGGTGGAAGTGGTTGAGCTCCGCTAGTCATAATTACACAAACCGAATAATACTTTATTCGAATATTATTGTTTGGCTGTTGGACAGTTAATATCTCATCAGCATTTTGATTAACTGTAAAACTGCAAATACGATTACAATTACTGAAAAAATCTTCGGGATTATGAAATAAAACTTCAAAAGTTTCGTTATCACCACTTTCCACATAAAAACGAACCTCATCTCCATCTCTAACGTCAGGTCCGCTGGGTTTTACCTCAATTTTCCCATTTACTAATTTTAATCTAATTTGATGTTGTGTCATTTCATCCTCCCAAAAAAATTAATTGAAAAAGATTTGTTTAATTCCCCTGAAAGAAATTCATTGTATAAAAAATTATAAATACGTTGTATGCCGATATGAATATCAGGTAAGTATAAAAACTGAAGCGATTGGGTAGAAACAATAAACTGTTTCACTGGTTTACTTCTTCAGCTAATTTATGTATGAAATTAATAAATGCACCAAACTGCCTGCCCTCAACTTTTGAAAATAGTTTCACTATAATTTGCACAATGAAAAGTTAAGAAGCAAAAAGAAGAACTTTTACAACACCCAGAGTTGCTATTAATGATATAAGAAACGAGTTTTGCTTAATTTTCCTTATAATCTGAAAAGTTCATCAATTGAATAAAAAAGCCCTATCCGATAATTGGATAGGGCTACAGGATAGTGATAAATCCCGAAATAATTTTCAAATATTATTTCATTAACATTAGTTTCTTTGACGCAGTATAATTAGCTGCTTCTATTCTGTATACGTATACTCCGCTCGATAATCCACTTGCATCAAAGTTCATTTCATATCTGCCCGCCTTTTGTGTTGCGTTCACGATTGTAGCTACTTCTTCTCCTAACATATTGTAAACTGCTAACTTCACAAATCCATCTTCCGGTATTGAGTACTTTATTGTTGTACTCGGATTAAATGGATTCGGATAGTTTTGTTCAAGCGCATATTCGAGTGGTATTTCTACTTCTACATTTACTGCATCTGAATATGTAAATGTTCCGTCGAAATCTATCTGCTTAAGTCTGTACGTGTAATTGCCTTCGCTTAGTTTCGAATCAATAAATGAATATGCTTTCGGTTCAGTGGTTGTTCCGAATCCGGCTACATATCCAACTTGTTCAAATGAACCACCGGCATTCATTCGTTGAATCTCGAATCCCTGGTTGTTGGTTTCTGTTGCAGTTGTCCAGTTCAATTCAACGTCAGCACCGTTTGATAATGCTGTGAACGATGTTAGCTCTACCGGAACTACGTATTCAAGGCAAAAGTCATCCCAATATACATAATCCAGGTTGAATGAATAACCATCATAAGTTATTTCAAGTTGAAGGTTTGAGTTGCCCGATACCGGCGTGGTAAAACTTCCTGTTACTGTCGTCGGACCAATATTTCCTGTAGGATTGGTTTCCGTGTAAAGCGGAATTGAAGTTGTTCCTCCATCATAAGTAATTCCGATTGTTATTATACCACTTGGATTAGCATACCAATCCAGATAAAATTTGAATGAATAATTCACTGGCTGGTTATTTGGCAAATTAATTACAGATGATCTGATTTTGGAAACTCCGGTAAATGATGGAGTCCAGCTAAATCTTAATTCGGGCGGGGTTCCACCTGCATTAGATGAACTGGCTGCTGACCAGTTGGTAAGACCTGCTGGCCCTACTATAGTCCAGTTATTCAGGTTAGTAAATTCTTCACACCATTGGAATAAATTAGGATCCTGCATTGTTGTGAATGTCCATATTGGTCCTGGTACTGTACAGGTATCATTTTTTCCTTTTATCTGCCAGGAGTAGCTGGTGTTATATGTTAAAGGTTCGAATGGAGCTAAAGATAAAGATGTAATTGGTGCACCGCTGTAAACCATATTCAGGTTGCTGCCCTGACCAAACCAAACTTCGATTTGAGAAGCACCAACACCATTTGTCCAGGTTGCTGTATTTCCTGTAAGTGGTAAACCTGTTGCGCCATTTGCAGGGCTTGGATTTGATGGGGGATCAATCGGGCAAGGAGGTCCAAATGTAACAACTGCGCCCCAACCCTGATAATTTCCGGTTCTGTTATCTGCCCAGAATGGATATGCAACATCACCTAATGCTGCAACACCGATATAATCACCAGCATAGCCACCGGCTAATCCCGGAATCGGTGCAGGTGTGTGTGGCTGGTCACTAACTTTGAAATTTTCAAAAGTAGTTCCGCCATCAAGTGATCTTGCCATATAAACTTCAGCCTGGCTGTTCGGAACGTTTCGACTGTCGTAAAATACAAGCATCAACTGACCTGTTGCCTGGTCTACTGTGCACCATGAATAATATTGATCTTTTCCATTATTAAGAGCATCATCGTTTACACGAACAGGAGTTGACCAGTTAGCTCCACCATTAGTAGATGTGATCATAACTATGTCAGGATCACTTCCTGCCGGAGAAACACCCCGCTGAGGCCAGGTTATATAAATCCATCCATTACGTGGACCACCGGATCTGTCAACTGCCATTGATGGAAATGAGGCTACTCTTATTCCACTTTTACTCGATAATGTTCCTCTTATTCCAAAGTTGGTTGCTTGATAAGCATATATTGGTGTAGACCATGTAGCACCACCATCTGTTGATTTAACAAATCCGATTCCATCTTCACCAGTAGAAACGCTTCCATCAACATAAACTGCGAAAGCTACGTAAACTTCACCGTTAGGTCCTGTCTGAACATTAGCACCCTGATGAAGATAACCACCTAAAGCTGAACTTAAATTGATTGATGAAGCAGACCAAGTCTGACCAAAATTTGTTGATAATCTAAGAACTGCACGATAATTATTTGTTCCGCCAAAATCTGTCCATACGCAGTAAGCCCTATTTAAATACGGACTCGTAGTATGTTTGTCAACCATAAAATGATTTTTATCAGCAACGCTGCCCGGATTAGGAGCAATTGTATATGAACTCCAGTTTGCACCGTTGTTAGTTGAAGTAGCAACACCCTGACCGTAAGCATTAGTAATAAAGTTTTCGTAAAATCTTCCGTCCGCTCCAATAACAGATACAGGGTCTCCGGAGTTTGTTCCAAAAGGAGGATTATCAAATCCGGTCCAGTTTGTTGCACCATCTAATGACCAATATACTCCGGTACCATAAAGAGTTGTCACAGGATAATTTGTAGCATTGGCAGAACCAAAAACAATATTGTTATTAGTTGGATGTACATCAATGCTCATCTCTGATTGAGTTGTGTTTGTCCCCGGCTTTGGTCTGAAATTGGGACTAACTGTAATACCCGTTCCCAGATCATAATATTTAATAATCGGATCAGCAGGCACCCAGTCATTAGGTAATTCGATTTTATTAGGACTATTGCGATCGATTTGTGGTACAGACCAAATCGCTTCGTCACCTGATACTCCCTGTGCAAACAAGCTTCCCGTACTTGTTAACATCAAGAGAGCAAAGAACAAAGTTGTGAGATTCTTCATCCGTTCTCCATTTATTTTTAGTGATATTGATATGTTAATTAATGAATTTATTTTTTTTATATCAGTGCTTTAAAGTTTTACCAATTGTTCAGGTATGGACAACTTTTATGTTTGAGAAAATAAAGAGGTTGTACGAGGAAAATATTCCATCAATAAATAAACTGTTTGAATTATCCATAAATTTAATTTAATCAAATTTAAGTAATTCTATTAATAAAATGCTAATATTACAACTACATTTTATTAATAAAATTTTAGACAATTCTTTATTGAAATTTTCCAAGAAAATAAAAAGCCCCGTGTTGACGAGGCTTCCGAAGTTTTTGACGTTTTAACTGCTAATTAACTGATACTATCCCTCTGAGGGATAGTATCAGTGTGTGCAAATTTATTTCATCAATACCAATTTCCTTGAAGCAGAAAAGTTTGATGATTCAATTTTGTAAACATAAATTCCGCTTGACAAACCGCTTCCATCGAAGTTAACTTCATATCTATTAGCTTTTTGAAAAGCGTTGACAATTTTTGCAACTTCTTCACCAAGCAAGTTGTAAACTGCAAGTTTTACAAATCCATCTTCCGGAATTGAGTAACTAATTTTTGTACTCGGATTAAATGGATTAGGAAAGTTCTGTTCAAGTGAATACTGAAGCGGAAGTTCAACCTCAACATTTATTTCATTTGAATATTCAAAGCTGCCATCAAAATCTACTTGCTTTAATCTGTATGTATAACTTCCGGTTTCAAGTTTTGAATCAATGAAGGAATATGATTTTGGTTCGGTGGTTGTTCCAAATCCGGCTACATATCCAACATTTTCAAACACTCCACCAACACTCATTCGCTGAACTTCAAATCCCTGGTTGTTGGTTTCAGTTGCAGTTCTCCAGGTCAGTTCAACTTCATCTTTATTTGCTGCTGCTGAAAAGGAAACCAGTTCAACCGGGACTGTATAATCAATATTTGCAATTCTTGTTCGCCAATTGAATGAACCATTCGCAGGCTGATATTGATTTACGTACCAGAAATTATTTCCATTCGGGTCAACTACCATTTGAGTGTAATCACCCCATCTGTTCAAACCGGTTTGAGATCCCGTACCTGCAAAAATTGTTTCCTCCGGTATGGTCATCTGTCCGAGAGGGTCAGATGAATATCTGCCGGTAAATCTTATAGAAGGATACATTGAAGAGCTGGAAACTGAATAACCAATCGCCATATGACCTGCAGCATTAATTGCTATACTTCCCATCCATCTGTGCAATCCATCTGCAGGGGCATAAGTACCTTCCTGATACAATGTCCACGTGGCTGCAGGTTTGCGAAACTCATACCATCTCACTCCTGCTCTGTTGCTGCCAGCATTTACAGTATGACAAACTACCATAGACTGATGAGTTCCAAAATTTCTATAATCAAGACGATTCATTGTCATTACTGCTAAGCTTGCAAGTTGCTGACCGGTACCTTGTTGTGGTATTATATCACCAACTGTTGAGTATGTAGAAGTAGCAATGAACTGAGGACCGGTGAAAGTTGAACTACCGGGTGATACCCAGTTCACAGTGAAAGAATAAATATCAAAACCGTCACTGCCGCCGTAGAAAGCATTATCATGCAATTGACCAAAATAGTTGGGTGAACTGGCTGGTGGAGTAGTTGCACCATTCCAGTCTGAAGGTAAGAATGACCATGTGGTTGCACCGGAACCTGTGAAAGTAACGCTTTGTGCAGGGGCTCCTGTTAACATTTGTGATCTTTCGAAGGCTGATACATAAGTACCTGCGTAATTCAACGAACCTGAACTGAAAGCATTCGCTGACATATAATAACCATCCGGCCATACTCCGAATTTTGGATAATCAGGCATGTTAGTATATGAAAAACCATAACGATGCCAGGAACCCGTTGGATCTCCGGTCTGAGAAACGGCAATAATTATATAGAAAGGACCATTTGGATAATTTGGCAGTGAGAATTGAGCAATAAAAAATCTTCCGGCAGCCTCATCATAAAGAACTATTGGATCACCATCATTTAAACTGGTTGACCAGGGACCTGGAAAACCAGACCAAATTGTTCCAAGATTAAGCGGACCTAAAAGAGAAGTACCGGTCTTATTCCATATTTGGAACCGAACATTAGTTGCTAACATATAATGGTTAGGTCCAACATCGCCGCTTGGATCAGGTGGTGCGTAACCACTTGCTGCTACTCCATCCCAGGTTTGGAAAACAAATCCATCACTTCTCGTTCCCATATTCTCTTGCAAAACAGGATCCGGTTGATACTGGTCTTCAAACTTCGGAGAATTTGTGAGGAATTCAGAAAATCCGTCACGCCATCTTGAATGTGTTAATGGTGCTTCGGGAATATCTCTTAGAGGTGGAGAAGTATCATGGTTTATACACTGAGCTACTTCCGGGCCAGAAATAAAACTGCCCTGAGCAAAAGAGATACTGGAAATGACAAGAAGAACAAATAATGCAAATGAAATTATTTTTTTCACTTTGCCTCCTATAATTGATTGATAGATAAGAAAGTTAATTAAATGTATGTTCAATGGTTTTCCTTTTCATCACAAGATTTTAATTCAAATAAAAATTTATCTTGACGTTATAATAATATAATTATGTTTTCACTTAAAAAGAGATTCAGTAATCTCAACGAAGCAAAATCATTTTCTTTGAACTCGTATATTCTGCTGCCGTCAAAGTATAAAAATAAACTCCGCTAGGTAGATACCCGGCATCGAATTGAATTTCATAGCTGCCTGCAGCCTGTTCTTCGTTGACAAGAGTAGCAACCTCTCTTCCAAGAACATCATAAACTTTTAATTGTACAAATTGCCTATTGCCAATTGTATACTGAATACTGGTTTTTGGATTAAACGGATTCGGATAATTCTGAAAGAGCACAATTCCTTCAGGAATTAATTTTTCCGAAACAAAAACATTTGTGGTGGAATCAGGTTTATATTTTATAATCGTACCGTTACTTCCTACACCAAAACCATGAAGTGAATCCGGAAATATCATTTTAAATATCATAGAACTGTCTGGTGTTGGAATAGCTGCCCAGGTTATTCCAGAATCAAGACTGTAAATTAATTTCTGTTCACCGCCAAGTGCACACCATGCTTCATTATCCGTTCTGAAATCAACATCCCAGGCAACACCACTTATTCCAATGTATTCAAACTGCCAGTTTTTTCCTCCATCAGAGGTACGCATCATTCCAACACCAAATCCCCATGATTCAAAATCACCGCCAACGCCAAGAACATTTATTGAATCTTTTGTGTACAGTTGATAAACCGGTTCCAGCGCAACAAATGGTGTATCAATTACTGACCAATAGTCACCACCATTAGTTGTCCACCATATTATTCCGCAACAATCTACTACACCACCGGAGGCATAACCAAAATTTGAATCATAAAATTGAATATCATAAACAGGAAATTCTGAAAAAACGGAGGAATCAATTTCAGCTTTTGCCCAGGAATTACCACCATCAGTTGTTCTTGCAATCGGAAAGGGTTTTCCACCCATCCAGCCATTTAATGAATCTAAAAAAATAATACACTGACTGAAAATCATCTCCACAGGCACTGATGAACTTATCCAGTCATCGCCGCCGTTGGTAGTTTTCAACACGTAAGTGCCGAAAGGATAATTAAATACTTCCCAGGTAACAGCCCAACCAAGATTGCGGTTTAAAAAGAAAATATCCAGAATATTATTTTGTGTGTTGCTGATTTGCAAAATCCAATCGCTTCCACCATTCGAGGTGTGAATTATCGTTCCTGAATTACCTGCAGCCCAGCCGTATAAACTATCTACAAAATAAACTGAACTCAGGTTTTCGGTAGTCGGACTACTTAACCGTTCCCATGTTCCTTGCGCTACCGAATTATTTAGATATGCTACTGACAATATAATTAATAAAGTGAATTTATTTTTTTTAATACAAGCCATCAAAAGAAAAAAATTATACTTTCGCTTCGGAAAAATATTATTAAAAGATACTGCTCACGATCAACCATCTTTCTCCGCACAAACTTAACTTATTATACAAATGATTTCAATATCAGCGACATAAATATATTTGAAAAACTTTTTAAGTATTTTACACAGAGACTTTTCAAAAATAAGTATTTTATTTTTCCTCGATAGCTCAAATGATATATCTGTTATTATCAATTACTATACTATTTCTTATCGACGTTTTAATCATTTATTCATTAAAAAGATTAAATGGTAGTGGTAAAAACGAAAACAATCCTGTAAATATTTCCATCATTATTGCTGCAAAGAATGAAGCTGAAAATATTGATAGACTGATTGATTCGATGAAAAGTTTGAGTTACCCTGTTGAATTGTTTGAAGTAATTATTGTTGACGATAATTCCTCTGATGAAACTTTTAAAAAATTAAAAACGAAAACTGAATCCCTAAAAAATTTTTCAGTACTAGAATTAAGATCTATAGGGAAAAGAGGAAAACGTGACGCACTGAATTTTGGAATCAGCAAATCAAATTACCCATATATATTGATTACAGATGCTGACTGCACACCTCAAAAAAAATGGCTGGAATGTTTTTCAAAAAAATTTCAACAGGATTACGATTTACTATTTGGAATTGCACCGTTCTATCAGCGTAATAATTTTGTTAACAAGATAGCTTGCTTTGAAAATCTCAGAATATCTATTCTTTCATTCTCAATGGCATTTCTTGGTTTACCATATACAGCTGCTGCAAGAAACTTTGGTTTTTCTAAAAAGGCGTTTGAATCATTGGGCGGATATTCCAGAACAACAGATACTATCAGTGGTGATGATGATCTTTTATTGAGAGAAGCTGTTAAAAACAAAATGAAAATTGGTGTTGTAAACGAAACGGGATCATTTGTCTATTCTGAAACTAAAAAAACTTTCAAAGAATACTTTCGGCAGCGGGCGCGTCATACACAGACTTCATTTCATTATCTTAAAAGACATCAGGTAATTCTTGGCTTCTGGCATTTATTAAATTTAGCTTTTTTGTTTTCTCCCTTGATGATTTTATTTAATCCACTCTTTGGGATTCTTCTTCCGTCAAAGTTAATTTCCGATATTGCCGTCGTAAAATCAAATCAGAAAATATTTGGCTACAGGTTTTCAGTGGTTGAAATTTTTTATCTGCAGATATTCTATGAGATACTGCTTGTCTTCCACTTTTTTAATGCACGTTTTTCTGAAATCAGATGGAAGTAGAAAAAGAAATTCAGAGAGAATATAATCCTGCGCATCCGAATTATGAGAGATGGCAAAAAGCACGTGATCTATCATACCATCGTGCAAAGTTTATTGAATATATTTTATCAAATGAATTAATTCCGGAAGGTTTGAAGATCTTGGATGTTGGTGCGGGAGAAGGAAGCACTTCAAAACTGTTATCACAAAATAATTTTGTCGTTAGTTTAGAACCAAAAGCTGAACGAATAAAAAAAATCACGAAGAGTGACTCACTTCAGCCAGTTATAGCTGATAGTTTAAATCTTCCCTTTAAGACTGGCTCATTCAGTCTGATTATTTTGCAGGATGTAATCGAACATCTGAACATCAAAAATGAATTGATTGATGATTTGACTTCTTTGCTGAAAAAGGATGGATTTATTTATCTGAGCACACCGAATAAATTTTCATTATTAAATATTATTTCTGATCCACATTGGGGAATACCGTTTCTATCATTTTTCAAACGCAATGAGGTGAAGAAATATTTTCTGAAATTTTTCAGGAAGAGCGATTACACCAGAGATGACATAGCTGAACTTTTATCACTTAATCAGCTATATGATCTGTTTAATAAAAAATATTCATTCAAAATATTCACGAAGTTTTCTTTGGAATATTTATTAAGTGGTGGTCAGGGGTTGGTGTGGAGTAAGCTTCATCTCCGGTTAGTTAAAATGGTAAACTTATTTGGTCTGAAAAAATTATTGATAAGCATTGCTAATGACAAACCTGGAATTGTAAATAAATATTTTACTCCAACTTTCTATATCATTCTTAAAAAGAAATAATCTTTTTGAAATTAGGCGAACAAAAAATTATCTTTCACTAAATAAAATTGTAAAAAATGGATTACAAACACTTAGCCGAATCAGCAATAAAAGCAAAGAAAAATGCGCTTCCGCTTTACTCTAACTTTTATGTTGGCGCTGCTGTTCTGACAAAAGAAAATAAAGTTTATTCCGGATGTAATGTTGAATCGAGTTCTTACTCATTGACAATATGTGCTGAACGGAACGCTATCTTTAAAGCAATTTCTGAAGGAGAAAGAGAGTTCAAAGCAATTGCAGTCGCAGGAGATACTGAAGATTACATTTCTCCTTGTGGTGCTTGCCGACAAGTAATCAGTGATTTGTGTGGAGATATAGATATTATTATGGTGAATTCAGCCGGTGACTACATTGTAAAAAAAACTTCTGAGCTACTTCCATTTGCATTCGGGGATCAAGATTTTGAATAGCAAAAAAGCTCTTGCAAAATTTTTAATTTTTAATTTCTAATTTTTTATTGAAACCATGACCGATATTCCCCCACATCAACTTCCGAAAGATACAGGCTGGATAGAAGTAATAACCGGTTGTATGTTCAGCGGAAAAACTGAAGAACTTATTCGCCGGCTTCGAAGAGCGCAGATTGCAAAGCAAAAAGTGAAAATATTTAAACCCAGAATTGATGCGAGGTATTCTGAAAATTCAATCGTCTCACACAATGAACAGTCTCTTCCTTCAATTCTTATTGATGATATAATTGAAGTACTTGAGCATGCAAATGATGCACAGGTAATCGGTATAGATGAAGCTCAGTTTTTCAACGAAGGAATTGTACACATTTGTAATATGCTTGCATCAAAAGGGAAAAGAGTTATTGTTGCCGGTCTTGACCAGGATTATACAGGAAAGCCGTTTGAGCCGATGCCACAGCTTCTTGCTATTGCTGAATATATCACAAAACAGCATGCGATCTGTGTTGTCTGCGGAAATCCTGCTGATAAAACTCAACGAAAAACTTCCAATTCAGAAAGAGTAATTGTTGGTGCTTCAGATATTTATGAAGCGCGCTGTCGTAAATGTCACTATATTCCTTCGGAATAATTAACAATGAACAATTTATAATTAACTATTAGAGCAATCCGTGAGAAATTTGGAAAATCCCGTTGTAAAAAAGAGTTTTTCGTTTGCTGTACGAATTGTAAAATGTTATAAATATTTGATAAAAAAGGATAAGTATCTCCTCTCCTTATACAATCAGTTGCTTGATTCAGGAACATCAATTGGAGCTAATATTTCAGAATCACAAGCTGCTGCAAGCAAGGCTGATTTTAGAAATAAATTAAGAATAAGTTTAAAAGAAGCATATGAAACAGAATTCTGGTTAAAATTATTTTACGAATCGGAACTATTAGCCAAAAATGAATTTGAAAGCCTTTTAAAGGATTGTCTGGAATTAATTAAACTACTGACTTCAATAATCAAAAATGTAAAATTAAAATCATAATTCTACATTGTTAATTATTCATTGTTAATTTCTAAAAAGTTATGGATTTTACTTCGGTGTTCAGAGGATTATTTGGAATACTGATACTCGTTGGTATCTCTTTTATTTTTTCAAATAATAAATCAAAAATTAATTGGAAGCTGGTAGCCGGAGGTCTTTTATTACAATTAGTCTTTGCAATACTTATTCTCAAAGGTGATTCCCTTCGCTCATTCTTTTCACCGTTTGGCTGGCCAAAAGATTTTTTTAACTGGATAAGTTATTTCTTTGTCCTTATACTGAATTTTACTTCATCAGGTGCTCAATTTGTTTTTGGAGATCTTGCAAAACCTCCCGGTACCGAAGGAAGCCTTGGCTCATTCTTTGCGTTTCAGGTTTTGCCAACAATTATTTTCTTTGCAAGCCTGATGTCATTGCTTTACTACCTGGGAATTATGCAGATGGTTGTAAAAGGCATGGCTTGGATAATGGCAAAAACTCTTGGTACAAGCGGTGCTGAATCACTCTCCTGCTCAGCTAACATTTTCGTTGGACAAACAGAAGCTCCGTTGATGATAAAACCATTCTTAAATAAAATGACGAAAAGCGAAATATTAACTGTAATGGTTGGCGGAATGGCAACAATTGCCGGTGGTGTTATGGCTGCATACATACAAATACTCGGTTCAGCTTATGCAATCAAACATGGAATTCCACTGGAACAGGCACAACAGCTTTTTGCAACTCATTTACTCGGTGCAAGCGTTATGGCTGCACCTGCGGGTATTGTTATTTCAAAAATACTTTTCCCTGAGACAGAAGACCCGGTTACAAAAGGAACAGTAAAAATTGAAGTTGAAAAAAATGCATCGAATGTAATTGAAGCTGCAGCTAACGGTGCTGCTGATGGTTGGAAGCTTGCGATAAATGTTGGTGCAATGCTCATTGCATTCATTGCTTTAATTGCAATGATAAATTATTTATTGAGTGGATTAGGCGAGATAATTAATGTAAATGACTTTCTCATTTCAAAATTTGGTCAGCCGCTTAGCTTTCAATTATTGATCGGTCTCGTTTTGCAGTTTGTAGCGTTCGGAATTGGTGTTCCCTGGGAAGATGCGCTTAACTTCGGAAGTTTGCTTGGAATAAAAGTAGTTCTAAATGAATTTGTTGCATACACAGAAATGGGGACACTCATAGAGGTTGGAAAAATTATCAATGAAAAAACTATTCTGATGCTGACTTATGCTTTATGTGGATTTGCTAACTTCAGCTCCATCGCAATTCAGATTGGAGGAATAGGACCACTTGCACCCGATAGAAAATCGGATATCGCTGCATTGGGAATAAAAGCTGTGCTTGGAGGTGTATTAGCAACATTGATGACCGCTACACTCGCAGGATTATTGTTCAGTTAAAAGATGATAGATCTGAGTTTTAAATATCAGGGACCAATTTCCTTTTTAAAAAAAGAATCTCCTTTCATTCCTGATATTGCAATTGTACTCGGTAGTGGTCTCGGCAACTTTGCAGATTCAACAAAAAAAATTAAAACTATTCCGACTTCTGAAATTCCTGATTATCCATTAGCTTCAGTTGAAGGACACAAAGGATTAATTATCTTTTCAAAAATTGAAAAGAAGAAATTATTAATTTTTCAGGGACGAATTCATTATTATGAAGGATTTAATTTAAGTGATTGTGTTCTTCCGGTACTACTTACCAAAAAGCTCGGTTGCAATAAAATAATTTTTACTAATGCTGCCGGCGGAGTAAATACCGGTTTTACCCCTGGTGATCTTATGCTTGTTGATTCATTCAATTCAATCAACATAAAAAAAGAATTAACACAATTGATTGGCATTTCTTCTCTCGAATCAAAAAATAATTTTTTAAATTGCCCTTCAGCCGGAATGAATAAAATTTTCAGGCAGACTGCGGAGGAAAAAAGAATTTTATTACGCAGTGGTATTTACTGGTATACAAAAGGTCCTTCATACGAAACACCTTCTGAAATTAAAATGATTCAGAGATTTGGAGGAGATGCTGCCGGAATGTCAACCGTTCATGAAGCTGTTTTTGCATCGTCATTAAATATGGAAATTGCAATATTATCCTGCATTACAAATATGGCTTCCTGAATTTCGCCACAAAAACTTTCGCATGCCGAAGTTACTGAGACCGCCAAGAATTCATCTGAAAAATTCACCCTGTTATTAAAAACAGCTATTTCGAGGTTGTAGTCCATCGATTAATCACTGCAAATTTTATTGACTTTGTAAGAGCCAACCCCTAATTTTGGCAGTTCACTTTTATAATTTCAAATCACTTTATCAATCAGGTATGAAAGAATTTAGATTTAGACTTATTATCATTGTAGCTGCTATAGCTTTGGCTATCTATCTTTTATATCCTACTTTTCTGGATTATCAGAACAGCAGTGATATAAAAGAAAACCTTGAGTTGAAAAGACTGCAACTCGTAAAAGAAAATCCCGATCTGACAAAATCGCAATTAGACCGATTGCTCAGAGCAACAGAAGACAGCATTCTTGCTGCAAATCCCGATATTGTTAAGAACAGAGAAAAACGTATTAAGCTCGGCTTAGATCTTCAGGGTGGTATGCGTGTGGTTCTTGAAGTAAACACGGGCAAACTTCTTGAAAAGTTAGCTAAAAATCCGGATGAAATATTCAGAACAGTTTTAGCAGAAGCACAAGCTGAATCAGAAAGAACAGATGAATCCGTAGTTGATATCATTGCAAGAAAATTCAGTGAAAGAGGAATAAGACTAAGCAGATATTTTGGAACAATAAGGGATGAAGATAGCCAGATATTATCTGATCTTAATGATAATGCCGAAGATGCTGTTAACCGTGCAGTGGAAATTATCCGGAACAGAGTTGACCAATATGGAGTTAGCGAACCTTCTATCCAGAGACAGGGTAGTAGAAGAATTATTGTTGAACTTCCCGGCGTTGCCCGCGAAGAAGAAGCAAAAAAATTATTACAGGGAACAGCACTATTGGAGTTCAGAATTGTACGTGAACCTGATTTCACATTCCCGATTATGCAAAAAATTGACGATGTGCTTGCAGGTAAAATGCTCGATACTGCAACAGTTGCATCTGAAGATAATAAAACTGAATCTACATCTACAGATACTTCAGTCGCTTCAAACGATACTACTAAACCTGAAGGCGAGTTATCTGAAGAAGAATTCAGAAAACAACATCCTTTCTTTTCCATCGCATTATTAGATCCTCAGGGAAGAAGTGCTGATGCTTATGTTAAAGCCGAAGACAGAAATAAACTCGAAATGATTTTAAACAGACCTGATGTTCAGAAAGTTATTCCAAATAATGTTGAGTTTAAATTTCAGGCCAGACCACAGAAGGATGGTTCGGGTAATGAATTTTATGTAATGTATCTTGTTAACAAAGATCCGGAACTAACCGGAGGTGTTATTACAGATGCAACTGCCAATATTGATCCGAATACCTCTGCTCCGATTGTAACAATGACAATGAATTCAGAGGGTGCAACAGAATGGGCAAGAATTACAGGAGCCAATGTAAATAAAAGGATAGCAATTATGCTGGATGGAGGAATTTTCTCAGCACCTGTAGTGAAAGGTAAAATTCCGGGTGGAAGATCTCAGATTGAGGGCATGGCTGATCTTAATGAAGCCAAATTATTAGAAATCGTTTTGAAAGCCGGCGCACTCCCCGCTCCTGTTGACATTATCGAAGAAAGAAGCGTTGGTCCATCCCTCGGTGAAGATTCAATTAATAAAGGATTGCTTTCTGTAATACTCGGCTATGTAATTGTCGGGTTTTTCATGATAATATATTATAAAAAAGCAGGTACGATTGCAGCTGTTGCCTTAATATTTACCATATTATTTATACTTGGTGTTCTTGCAGGATTTAATGCTACACTAACACTGCCCGGTATTGCAGGTATTATCTTAACTATAGGTATGGCGGTGGATGCAAACGTACTTATCTTCGAAAGAATAAGAGAAGAAATGGCAACTGGTAAAACAATAAAAGCTTCAATTGATAGTGGTTTCTCGCGGGCTTATTCAGCTATCATTGACTCAAATATTACAACATTTTTTACCGGAATTATTCTTTACCAGTTTGGTACCGGACCAATACAAGGTTTTGCTTTAACTCTAATGATAGGTATTGTCGCCAGTTTGTTTAGTGCGCTTGTTATAGCAAGATTAATCATGGATATAATGGTTTCTAAAAACGTTCCAGTAACAGTAGGTTAACAACAAAGTTTTAAGGAGTTCCCTTTTATTATGAGATTTTTTGAAAATTTTAATTATGACTTCCTCGGAAAAAGAAAATTTGCTTACGCACTTTCCGGAGGATTATTTCTGATCGGTGTAATTGCAGCATTAACCAGAGGATTTCAATTTGGTATAGACTTCAAAGGTGGAAGTGAAATAGTTCTTCAATTTGAAAAACCAGTCAACATTGCTGAAATCAGAGCAGATGTAGACAATATCGGTCTTGGTAATATTGAAGTGAAAACTTTCGGTGGTGAAACCGGTGTTATGATTCGCACAGAGTTGCAGGTAATTCCGGTAGAAGTTTATCCGAAAGTAATCGACGGCATTGAGAAAGAAATTGAAAAGCTGATGCCCGGCGTTCCTAGAAATATAATTGATTCGTCAGCCAGTTCAGTTACATATGCATTCCAGAATCCTGATACTGCAAACCAGATTATTGACGGCTTGTTTGCAGCCGGATTTCAATCAGGAAGAGTTTCTGAGGAACCGGATAACGTTCAAATGCTGGTCAGTGTTGGTATTGCTGATTGGATTAAAGAAAATCTTCGGGAAAAGATTACTGATAACTCATTTACAGTGTTGAAGGAAGACCGTGTTGGTCCTAAAATCGGTGAAGAATTAAAGCGAGATGCTGTTCTTGCAATTTTCTTTGCGCTTCTTGTGATTCTGATTTATCTGGGTTTCAGATTCAAATTTGTATTCGCTTTCGGTGCAGTTGCTGCACTTTTCCATGATGTTGTCATTACATTAGGTCTTTTCGCTCTGCTTTATGGACTTATCCCGGGTTTAAATCTTGATATCGACTTAACTGTTGTAGCTGCTTTTTTAACTCTGGTTGGTTATTCAATTAACGATACTGTTATTGTGTTCGACAGAATAAGAGAGAATTTGAAAATCCATAAGACGAGACCTCTTTTTGACATTATTAATACCAGCATAAGTCAGACAATGAGCAGAACAATACTCACCGGAGGCACAACTCTTTTAACCGTTCTTGTATTAATGATTTTTGGTGGTGAAGTTCTGCGAGCTTTTGCTTTTACATTATTCTTTGGAATTATTATAGGAACTTATTCTTCGATATTCGTGGCAAGCACACTTGTTTATGAATACGCTACCAAGTATCATAAAAAAGTAGAATTTTAATTATTATTAGAGCCGGAGACTCTTCTCCGGCTTTTTCACTACAAAAAAAAATACCTTTTAGAACACCCTTGTCTTTAAAAACTTATTATCTTACAACGATAGATAATTTATCTGGAACTACTTTTTGCAGTGCTATCTGAAGTCGGGAATAATTTATCGAAATTTAAAATAAGAGAAATGTAATATTTCAAAGGAAGTGAATTAATCAATAAAATTTTAACAGCAAATACCATCTAATAATTAAATTGAAAATTCTTTTTTACCTTTCCAGCCAATAATTCCCGGCTCAAGGTTATAAACTTTTTCAAAACCAACTTTAAGCATGTAATTGCCTGCATGGAAACTTCTGCTGCCACTTCGACAATAAACATAATAACTTTTATTTTTATCCAGCTTACCAATTTCTTCCATAAACATCGGATTATTGATATCAATTAAGATTGAATTTGGAATGCGGACCATCTGATGTTCCATCGGAGTGCGAACATCTAAAAGTACCGCATTTTTATCTTCAGCTAATTTCTTCTCGAAAGTATTTGCGTCTAAATTTTCCACAAGTTTCATTTTTGTCTGATTATTAATTTTATTTTCATTTGAAAATCTGATGAATGAGGCAGGAATTGGTTTCAGATAAAATGAAAATAAAGTTTGTGTCAGATTATTGTTTGAGATTTCTTAAATATTTATCACTAAAAAACCCCTGCTCAGCACAGGGGTTGTAAATGAAAAAGATTTGTGGTTTGATCAAAGGATTAATCGAACAGACCTTCAAGAGCAACATAATTATCGTGAACATCTTCAATTGCTTTTTCAAGCTCTTTATCATCTGCGTTGGAATCTTTTAACTCTTTAAGCTTTTTTGTTGAATCATATAACTTCACTGATTGTTCCTGAAATTCTTTTGATTTATCTGAAGCCCATTTCGGCAATACACAATTAGCCAGTTCATCGGCTCTAATCGCTAAATCATCAACTGCTTTGCCGAACTCTTCCATATTTTTATTAGGCCAGTAATGATGATAAATCATATACAGAACTTTGTGAAATTCATCTACCTCCTTCGTAACAGGTCTGATTATGCGTACAAGCATTTCATAATCTGAATGAAGAACTTCAGCAGCACTCAGCATTTCTGTTTCATCATCTCCCTGCATCGCTTTATTGTATTTCTCAACCGATGAACGAAACTTTGCAACTCCTTTGTCCCATTCTTCCTGTTTATCACGCAAAATTCCGGGCAGTACTGCAGAGTAAATTTTTTCTGCTCCTGAATTAACTTCAGGTATCATCTCTTTCAACATCTCATAATTTTTTTCCGGATATGCAGTATGCCAGATGGGATAAATAACTTCGTGAAATGCAAAGAGTTCAGGCACCGAGCTGTTAATTTCAGATGAGTGCTCATCATCCTGTGATAATAAAGAGATTGGAATAAATAATAATGAAATTGATAAAAAGAAAAATAAGTTTTTCATACTACTCCCTAAAAATGATTGATTTGATGTGTGCAAATTTAACTAAAAAATAATTTTCATCTTTAGAAAATAATACCGGCGATATTATTTCTTTTATGATTTTATAGAATTCTTTTCGTTACCGGCATAAAATAAAAAACCCCTGTCATTGTAGAACAGGGGTTCGCAGAGACTATGAACGAAATTGTATTAGGAGTACTTATACGCCATAGTTCTACTAGCGAAGAAGTATTAGTTTTTTAGCGCTGACAAAGTTTCCTGCTGTTATCCGGTAGAAATAAACTCCGCTCGCAAATTTGGAAGCGTTCCATTCGTATTTATAATAACCCGGTTCCATTACTTCATCTATGAGGGTTTCAACTTCTGCACCAAGCATATCATACATCTTCAGAGTCACTTTTACTTCTTTCGGGATGTCAAATCTTATCGTTGTCATTGGATTAAATGGATTCGGATAGTTTTGTGAAAGATTAAACACTTTTGGTATCATTGAATAATCTACTTCAATAACATCTGAAAGATTTTCAGTTCCATCAAAGTCAATCTGTCTTAATCTGTAATAAACTTTTCCTTTACCCGATGATATACTTGCATCTCTGAAAATGTATTCCTGTTTTTCGGTTGTTGTACCTTTTCCTTCAATCTCACCAATCTTTTCAAAATTAAAATTATCAGAGCTTCGTTCAATCATAAATGCCTGATTATTTGTTTCGGTTGCTGTTTCCCATTTAAGCACAATTACATTCTGCTCCACTTCAGCGTTGAACGAAACAAGCTCAACGGGAATAATACCTAAACCAAAGAACTCAATTATTTTCTGCATCAATACTTTTCGGTTCGACGGTGCTGTTCCATTGTTTAATCCGCCAAACTCAAAAGATGCACCGATAGTTTTATAATTACCTGCATTATAAGCAACTGCACAGCCGTAATCAGGAGATTGGTTTCTGAAGATTGTTACAGCTGGCGGTATGTTTGTGATTCGATCAATCCAGGAGTTCTCTCCTGAATAGGTGAAAGTCATTCCCTGAGTGATGGTTCCGTTTTGACCAAGGATTGTTCCGAGATCTCCACTGCCATCACTTACACCGGTGATGTTAAACATCGGATGGACTGGTGTTTGAGTATCGTAATACCAGGTATCGCCGCCTTCCATATAAATCATTCCACCGTTATTAAGATAATTTGCAAGTGTTTGTCCGTCAGTAGAAGACAGAACATAATTATTGCTGTAAATACCCAGACATACGAAAATTGATTTATATAAATTCAAATCAGCCGGTAGAGTCATTGAATAATCATAAGCTATATTATTTGAATCCAATGCAGCTTTGATAGCCGGACTTGAATTATGGTTTTCATCCAGGCAGAGTACAAGTGCTGGAATTTGTCCTACAATCAGATAGAAACTTCCACTTGATGTTAATCCTGGTGAAGCCGTAATATTGAAATTAAAATTGGCAGAATGACCTGTGGGAGTGTTTCCCGCAGCAGTTACACTAAATGATTTTATAACACTACTATTCTGTCCGATATTTCCATAAGTCTGAGTAGCTGAATTTATTGTAATGTATTGATCGCTGGAAATAAGCTCGCCGGCAACACTTACTGCACCGGAAGAACCGTTATTCTTAATTTCAATCAGAACATCTGCGGTTTCACCCGGATCCAAAGCATTATTATTATTTCCAAGCGGATCAGAAACACTAAAAGACCCCATTGCAAGAAGAGGAGAATATGCTTTTAGCGAAAAGTTGCTCAGCCAGTTATTAACTCCATCATTTGCAACAACTGTAAAGGGAATTAAATGTCCGTCAGGAACAAGCGGATTAAGAGTTACTGCAAATCCATTGCTAATTAATTTTTGAGCACCGGCAGAAATGTTCCCATAAAATTCAGTAGAATCAGTAATTGAAATATAACTATCAGTACTCCGGAGAGTTACATTAACATTGTTTGCATCTGCAACACCAACATTTCTTACTCTGATCGAAAGTAATGGAGATTCTCCATAATCCAGAAGACCATTGCTATTACCGGATGCATCATTGATTATACAGGAATCTGCAACTACATATGCACCCGTTGCCGGCACAACAGGAATATTTGCAGAATATCTGTAATAGTTTTGCTTTGTAACTGTTAGTACAACCGTGTTTGCCGGAACTATAAATGGAATGTTAATTACAACCGGTGCACCTGTTCCCTCTGCAACACCGATTATTTCACCGTTCAGTGTAAGAGAAATAAGTGAATAATTATCTGCAGTTACAACAAACTGCGGCTGCCCGCTTACAATAACAGGATCGTGAATTACTGTAAGGTTCTGCGGCATCTCAGAATAAACTGTAGAGAATGCATCACCGTGATGATGGAAAAGATAGTAAGTTACCATCTTGTCACTTGTGTTGTATGGCCAGTTGGAATACTGAAGAAAATATTTTCCATAAACATTTCCGAATGCAGGAAGAATTTTATCAGGTCCCGCCACGCCATAATCGGGCATAAAGTTTGGCCACATTCCGTCATACATTCCCCAAACGTAAGCATCATTAACAAATGAGTATGAAACTTCCGTGGCTGCGATGATTCCAAATGCACCTTTCTGATGCCGATGGAATGCCTCTGCAAAACATTCACCGCTCCAATTAAATTTACCGGTAAGACAGTTAATCGACATAACATAAACAAGATCATTATTGTTTAAACCTGATAAATTGGAATTACCGTAATCAGGTTCACCCCATCCCGTTTCAGCACCATGATCACGATGCTGAAGCATAAATGCACCGCTGTTAATATCATTATTAATCCTTGTAGCATTTCCTCCCCAATCTGTCAGGTATGATGGTGATGCAGGTATATAACCTCTTCCACCTGGTCCGAAATAGCTAACTACCTGATTGGTGTTTGTTGCAGTTGACCAAATTGAAAAAGGAGGAGTTCCGCTGTAAATAGCATTTTCTCTGACTGGTGTTTTACCAAGCTGATTTTGCCAGAAACCATTAATGGATTCCGAGCAAATCTGAAACCATCTCTCGGTTTGCCAGCCCATAGCAGTGATTGGTTTGTTATAATAATTTGGGTTGGTTGGAGGTGTTCTTTCATAACCCAGGAATTTACCAATCATTGTTTGAAGATGTGTTGCGTTTTGCGCAGTCATTCTTGCAGTAATAATATCTGCCATATTATTTCCATTTACATCTGCATATATGTGGTCTGATATACAGTAACTATTCCAGGTCGGGCTGTGAACAGTATTACCTGTTGTGCCGTAATCCCCTAAAAATAAAACTGCAACCGGCGGAATGTTCCAGGTGTTATATGCATTGTTAATGTAGTTCTCAATCAATGTTGCATTATTTCCACCTATCTGAGTAGTTGTAACTATACCGGTTCTTATACCCTGCAGAGTCCTGAATTGTTTAATAGAATCTGCCCATGCAAGAAAGGTTGGATCATTTGGACAAATAATGATGTATTCGAAATCATCTGTTAATGATTCGGACTGAAATTTATAATCCACTCCTGGTAAAGATTTAAAGTTTATTAAAATATTATCTAGAATTGGATCAAACCAGCGGCTTCGCAAACGATCTTCACCAAAGTGACCATTACCTCCTATGAAATCAACTTCAACTTTGATATCACGATAAACAATTAATTCTTTTGTTACCGGATTGTATTGGAAAGGAGTAATTCCAAGTTGAACAACATCAACTCCTCTTATTTCAGTTGGCTCAGAAATTATAACCGGTTCGGCTGGATAGAAAGCATCGACGTTATAAATTTTTTCATCTTTTATATAACTGAGTGGTCCGTCTTCATTTCCTTTCGGAATACGGAATGCCGGAGCTATATCAACATTTTCAAATGACTCGGTACGGAATGATGTAACTCTGAAACTTGCCTTTGCGCCTTCAGGTATTGCAATAAATCTCGAAGTACCGGCCAAGTCCGGTGCACCTTCATCATTAGGAAGGAAAACGCCAGGCAGGTGAACCGTTTTCATTGTGATTCCGCTTACATCAACATTTTCCATTTCAAACTGATGAATTGAAAAATTTAGTTTCACTCCTGATGCACTTTCAGTTTCCACACTGAAACCTTCCAAACCCCAGCTATCAGAGTAATTAAAAACCTGTGCCTGCAAATTCAAATTCGAAAATGCAGCGAACAGAATTAACAGTTTATAAAGACTGCTTGCGAAGAATTGGAAATAGTATTTTCCCATTTAACCCTCCAGTTTTTTTAACTGTGCTAAAACAGTTAAAGATAGATTAAAGAAATTAGCTTACGATTTATTACAGAGCACAGGAGCTTCTTTGTATGAATATGTAACCGGTATGTCCCCTGAGAAGATTTTAAGCATCTTAGACTTGCTCTTATTCAAGTAATAAGTAAGCTGTTAATAATTACATTATAAAAGATATTTAAATGCGGCTAACAACTATTGCAACCGTAATACAAAAATTATGAAATATCATTTAAATAAAAAGCATTAGTTGCTGATTGGAAAAGGTTTGGTTGGAAAATTGACAAAAAACGTATTATAACCTGTCTACTTCACCTTCACCACAACCAATGTCATATCGTCGTTGACTTCGGCTTCGCCGCGAAAGGATTGCACTGAGCTCCAGATTTCGTTTACTATATCGGTAGACCGGGCATTTGATTTGTTCTTCAGAATTGCGTTGAGATTTTCATCACCGAAGAGTTCATTCTTTTCATTCATTGCTTCTGTTACTCCGTCTGTAAAGAAAGCATATATCTGTCCCGGAGAAAGTTTCACTTCTTCTTCAACAAGCGATTTTTCAAAAACAATTCCTCTCTCGATTCCAACACCGAGCCCTTGTGTTCTGAATGACTGAACTGTTCCGTTTGTTGCCTGAAGTACCGGCATATGTCCTGCACGGCAAAACTTTACAATTCGTTTTTCCAGATCAAACTGTGCAAGTGTTATTGTAACAAATGAACTTCTATCCATTTCCTCATAAATTCTGCGGTTAACATCAATAAGAATTTCTTTTGGTGATCTGTCGTCGGTGCAATATAATCTTATCATCGTCTGCAGCTTGGTCATATAAAGTGAAGCAGATAAACCTTTACCTGAAACATCACCAACAACAACAAATAATTTTGAATCGGAAATTTGAATCAGGTCGTAATAATCTCCGCCGACCTGCATTGCGGGAATCATTTCTCCGCAAATATCTAGTCCGTTCATATCTGGAATGCATTGAGGAAGAAGTCCCTGTTGAATTTTTCTTGCAAGGTCGAGGTCTCTTTCAATCTTTTGTTTTTCAACTTCTGATTTATAAAGACGGGCATTTTCAATTGATATTGCAGCCTGGTTTGCAGCAGCCCATAACAGTTCAAGATCTTTTCCGGCAAAATGAGAGCCCGAGTGTTTGAGACCGAAGAGAAGCAAACCAACAACTTTTGTTTTAACCAGCATGGGAATGATTGTGTAAACGCCTTCGGTAATTAATCTTTCAGCTTTTTCATCTGTGAACACCACTTTAAAATCACTTCGCTCGATGGATGGGTATTTAACAATCAGGTATTTATCTTTTAAGAACTTAACTATTCTCGATTCTGTTATCACACATTTTTCATTTCTCATTCCAACACTTTCTATAAGACTAAGATTTCCATCTTTATCTCTCAGCATTATTCCAAATGTTTTAATTTTAAGAGCATCGACAAAAGTTTTCTTCATCAGTTGTAGTATATTATCCATTCCAACTACAGTGGAAAGCTCGTTACTCAAATCAATCAACACTTTTTGAGAAGCAAATTGTTCGGGATAAAATCTTTTAGTTAAAAAATCCTGGAATCGGTTTTTGGTTGACTGAAAAACTAGAGCAAAAATTATAAAAAATATCCCCGCAATTATTCCCTGGTTTTCTACACCAAAGAATGAACTGATACTTTGCCCGGCAACATAAATAACAAGAAAATAAATTGCGGCAACTGTAACTGTAGCTGTTCCGTAAACAATAGTATTTCTTATAACAACGCTTACATCCATTAATTGATATTTGAAAATGGAATAAGCAAATATTAACGGAACGAGTGATATCAGTAAGATTGGCGCATAGAATTCAGGCGAATTAAAGAACGTATCGGATATAGCTGGTGCAATTTGCCACATATAAATTGAGATTGCGAATGCAAATGCAAAGGCTATTATAAAAAGCATCAAAGGTTTTTTTTCCGCTTTTGTTTTGAGCCGCCTGTATTGAAATATCAGAAAATAAAAAGCAGCAATGTTTCCAGCAATTGCAACAAATCTGAAACTTTGTATAATCGTAAAATAAGTATCCAGATTGAGAGCATTATATTTGATTGTGAGCACTGCAATAGTGATGAATGCAATAGCTAATATTGAAGGCAGAGTAAACATAGATCTGCTTATCCACTTTTTTTCAAGAAAGCTAAATGGTTTTGGAAAATACCAGAAGAGATAGACTAAAACGAAGGGAGAAAAACAGATTCCAATTGTCCAGGCTGTTCCGATTAAAGTGGCAAGGAAAGTATTCTCTGCAAAAAATCCGATAAAATTTGTACGAAATGGAATTAAAACGCTCATTGAGCCAAATACAATTAATACAGCGAGTGAGTAAAAAATCTTTTGGACTTTACCATCAGGTTTTGCAGTTAAAACAATAAAACCGATTATCATCCAGAATAAAGCACTTAAAGAACCGGCGAGCCAATCGAATTCAATGAGTTTTTTAACATAGACTTTTGTGGTAAAAACTTCACCGTTTCTTGAATATTTATACTCAGCGTATTCACCTGATTTGAAACTATTAAAGATAGCCGTTGCCTGTAGAGTATTAAAAATAGTTTTACCACCAATTTCTAAAAGTTGATCACCATTTCTTATTCCCGCATCCCAGGTTACACCACCAACTTTAACAGACTTAAAGATAATTGCTGAACTGTCTTTTGAGACTTTCACCGGATCCCAGATACATTCATCATTGCTGGTTACTCTTACTGCAAGAGAGTAATAAATATTCAGAACAGCAACACCTATCAGAAGTATTGAAAAGACTGTAATCAGAGGTGAACGATATTTCAGAAAAAATGATTTTAATGTTCTCATAATTCTATCTCACTTTAATTACTATCATGGTTATATCATCTGATTGTTGATTCCCTTGTGTGAATATTTGCACATCTTCTTTAATTCCGTTTAAGATTTCTTTTGCAGATTTGTCCATCAGACTTTTTGCTACTTTTTCCAGTCTTTCTTCCGAGTATTCTTCAAACTGCAGATTCAACGCTTCTGAAACACCATCCGTGTAAAGTACAATAACATCATCTTTCATTAATTCTATTTCTTCAAATTTATAAGGGATAAATGTTTTCATCACTCCCAGAATCATTCCTCCTTCGGTCAACTTTATTACTTTATCACCGCGTAATATGTAAGGTGGATTGTGACCGGCGTTTACATAAGTAAGAGTGTTTGTTTTTCTGTTTATATATCCCCAGAAAAAAGTTATAAACCCTCCTTCGGATGAGTTGGAAGTAACAAGATCGTTTATCATAGCTGTAGCTTCATCAATTTTCATCCCCTGTTTGCAAATAACCTGCAGGAAAGCCTGAATGTTCGCCATCATTAATGAAGCAGGAACTCCTTTACCTGAAACATCAGCAATAGCAATATAAAATTTCTCATCATCTATCGGAATTACATCATAATAATCGCCGCCAACCTGTTTGGAAGAAACATTGAGTGCGGCAATATCGTACTTTTCATATTCAGGAATAGAATGCGGAAGAAGATTCCGCTGAATATCTCTTGCAATTAAAAGATCTTCCTCCATCTTTTGCTTTTCAAGTGCTTCAAGAAAGAGACGATTATTTTCGAGAGATATTATAGCAAGATTTCCAACCGAGTAAATATATTCGATATCGCTGTCGTTAAATCCTCTGCTGCCGGCTCTGCTTCCGAGCAAAATTATTCCCCGTGTTTTATTCTGAAGCTGCATTGGCACAATCAATTCAACACCGGATTCACAAAGCTCAGAATATTTCTCAAGTAATACTTCTTTCTTTATCGAATCAGTAATTCCCTGCAGTCCAAATTTTTTTATCAGCGTCATTAACATTTGATTATCAAATTTTGAATCAAGTATTTCCGGTTCATCACTTTCAAAAAGAACTACAGCATATTTTTGAACAAGAAACTGACCAATTAAAGAGAAAACCAGAAGCTTTACAACTCTGAAAGATTCAGCAAAAGAACCGAACTCTTTACTTAGTTCGAACAGAGAGTTGAGTCTCTGAACTCTTGAATCAAGCTGACGGTTTACTTTTTGCAATTCATTAATAACAATTGAATTTTGAATGGCTGTTGCAGAGATATTAAGAATAGTGCTCAGAAATTCAACATCATCTTCAGTATAATCTGACTTGTTAAGTTTTTCACCAAGACACACCAGCCCGATACAATCATCAGAGGAACTGATTTTTTCAGCAACTTTAAGATTAGCGGTTTGCATAAATGAATTTAATGCCGGATGATCAACGCAATTGGGGTTTGCTTCCAGCTCAGGGAACTGATCAATTAGTTCAGAAGTTAATCCTTTAGAGCCTTTGAGCACAATTTTATTTTTTTCCTTTAATGCGATAAGTCCGCGCGTAGCTAAGAATTTTCCAAGGCATGTCAGCAGTACATTATTCAGAATAAAATCCAGATCAATACTTGAATTAATTATTCTGCTGAAATCTACAAGAGCAGTAAGATTTCTTTTTAATTTCAGATTTTTTGCCTCCAGCATTTTCTCAGCCACTCTTTATGTTTTTTGAAAGAAGCACCTGATTATATTTACCAGGAACCGAGATATATTCAACATCATCCATTAAAGATTTGATAAGGTACATTCCGAGTCCACCAACCCGATGTTCGCGGTAATATTTCTGCAAATCAGGAAGAGGTACTTTATCGGGCTCAAATGACTTTCCGTAATCTATAATCGTGACTGTAAATTTTGCTTCATCATAATCAATCCTGATAATAATCTCACCTTGCGGAGATAGTTTATAAGCGTGTTTGATAATGTTTGTACAGGCTTCATCAACTGCAAGAATAATATTGTCGATAGTTTCGGAGGGTAATCCTGCCCGATGAGCATTAGCGCTTACAAAATCCCTTATCTCAGAAAGGTTTTCTGTTTTGCTTTTTACTTTAAGTTCATGGTTTTTCTTTTTATCACTCGGTGACAATTTTAGCTCCCGCTGAATTTCTTTATTGCTTCTTCTTCATCTTTATAGATTTCATAGAGAAGAGGAAAACCAAGAAGATCAAAAATGTTATAAACTTTATCACTCATTTTAGCAAGCTTTATATCGCCTTTATTATCTCTTATATTTTCAATATAAGCCATAAAAACACCGAGACCGGCGCTGCTTATGTATGCAAGGTCTTCAAAGTTCACCACAATTTTGAATTTATTGTTTTTGATCAGCTCGGTAAAATTATTTTCAAGAGCGGGAGCTGTGTGTGCATCCAGATAACCCTTGAGATTAATTATACTGACATCCCCTTTTTCTTTAATTGATGTACTGAATTCTGCCATCCTTAAAACTCCGTTAAAATTTAATTATTGTTGCCACTTAAAAATAACTAAAGTAATATCATCGTACTGCTCGTGACCACTGGAAAAAATTGTAATTTCTTTGACTATTTTATTGCATAATTCTTCTGCACCAAGCTTACTGCCGGATTGAAGCGCCCGCATAAAATTCTTATCTCCAAAGTCTTCCAGTAACTCATTCTTTGCTTCAGTAACTCCATCTGTATAAAGCACAATTGTATCACCATCATTTAAATCGATTGAAAACTCCTCAAGAGTTTTAGAAAAATATTCTCTATCGCTTAAGCCAAGTCCTAACCCCGATGGTTTAATTTCCTTTAAATCATTGTTCCTTAATAAAATCAACGGACAATGTCCGGCACGTGTGAAGAAGAGTTTTTTTTCTTTCAAATCGAAATATCCATAGGCAGCGCTTACAAAAGATTTGCTGTCTAATGTTTCTTTAAGAATATCATTAGCTTTGATTAAAATTTCGCCAGGTCTCTCGATTGTTTTGGTAAGTGATTCAAATATTCCTTTTATCTCAGCCATAATAAATGCTGCTGATATTCCTTTGCCTGAAACATCTGCTATAACAAAGCCGAGTTTTGATTCGCTTATTTTAAAGAAGTCGTAATAATCACCACCAACCTCAAATGCAGGAATAAATACAGAAGAAATTTGAAGAGACGGAAATTCAGGAGCTTTTAGTGGAAGAATTTTTCTTTGAATTTCTCTGGCAACGTCAAGTTCTTTTTCAAGTCTTTCTTTTTCAATTGACTCCTTAAGCAATCTTGAATTTTCTATTGCGACAGATGCATAATCAGAAAATGTTTCTATGGCATTCAAATCATCTTTTGTAAAAATATCACCTGCACCCTTTGCAGCAATAAGAATTCCCTGTGTTTCACCCCTGGTTTTAATCGGAGAAGCAGATATAACCGGGAATGAATTTTCAGATAAAGTCTCAACTGTCTGATTCTTAAGAGTAAAAATTCTGGTTGAAGCAAGATTTTCAAAACTTATTCTTTCAAGAATCTGTTGAGTCATTTTATCCAATTCAAGGAAACCTATGTTGCGGGCAGCAATTGCATTATAATTATTATTTTCTTTCCAGATTATTCAAGCTGCCTTTGAACCACTTAACTTTTGTGCTATTTCAGTTACTGTTTCTGCAAGCTCATTAAAGTCGAGAACTTCTGTGATAAGTTTGCTGAAATACTGAAGAGATGTTACTTCCTGGGCTTTCCTGTCGTAAGCTTCGGCAGTAGGAAGATGAAATAATGTTGTGAAGAACAGAATCAAAAAATACACAGAACCGTAAATCATTATTATCTGAACAAACTGTCTTAAAGAAGGAGAAAAAGCATTTAGCATCTGACTGTAAATATTATCTTCTGCACTGTTGACAATATTCACAATAAACAGAGTCGTTATTCCAAACGAAAGCAAAAGTAAATATATTTTTTCCTTCTTGGCAAGAAATGCAATCCAGGAAATCCTGATGGAATTAAAAGCCATCAACAGAATTGATACTATAAAAAAAGTTGTGGGTATAAAAGACAGACTTTCATCCTGCAAAAGATTTATTGACAGACTTGCGAGAACAAAAAAGACCAGCATTGTATTAAAATAAATTCTGGCATTTCTTACTTGATTTAAAAAGAAGAAATGTCGGAGCGTAATAAGGAAGTAAGAAATCAATCCGGCAATTACTAATGCATACAATACTGAAACCAGATTGTAAACCAGGTCAGGATTTTTTAGCCTGTAATTAATATTATCGAAAATGCCCGGCAGAAGATAATCGGAAAATATAATTATGAAGAACATCAAAGCCAGAAGTATTCCAACATTCAAAACCAAAGGCAACGGAGCAGATGAACGGCTTTTCTCAAATTTTATAAGTGACAGAATAAGAAAGAAGATAGTGAGACCGATAAACAAGTCAACTATCATTCTGGTTGTTATTGTATCATCGCTGCCAAAAAATATTTTGGCAATTAACAACAAAATAGCTGATAAGAAAAACAGCTGCGATTGTGTGCTGATAATATTACGCGAAATTTTTTCCATACTTTATTAAGTACCGGTAAATCAAATTTTATTCTCACTTAAAATAATGCAGCAGAAATTTAAGTGAAATCGCTATAAGGATGAATAATTCAGGTATGAACGGACGTTTTCTGGGATGGCTGAAAGATTACTGAGATTATTATATATCAGATAAGCAATTCTCAGTTTATTTTTTGGGTGTACCTGTAACTTCGGTGCGAACCCTGATTTTATGGTTTTTCAACTCCTCACTAAGTTGCTGAAGTTCTTTCTGTAATTCTTCCATCTGCTTCTTAAACTCATCATCAGAATAATACTTGTGGTAGTAATCACGGTCAAATTGATATTTAATTAACATCGTGTCATCAAAAGGTTTAACCGGTTTGAACTTTTTATCAAGATTATAAAGATCAATTCCGGCATTCGCCTGAACAATAGAATCTATGTTGAGCACATTATTGTTTACAACGTAACTATAAATTGAATCATCATTAAAGTATTCTATTTTAATACTGCTTTTGGATTTTTCAATTTTTGGAATTTTGTATGCATAAAAGTGAATGTTATTAGTAGCCTGCTCAATTAATGGATCTAAATCAGTAATTCCGGGAATTGGAACCTCGGGCATAGAGAATTCCTGAAAATCAACTCTGCAAATGTTGTCAGCAACCTGAACCTTAAAACTCTTAGGTTTATCTGCTTCCGGAATTTGCCTGAATGTGGAATCAAATTTTAGGTTTAATGTAAACTGTTTGATTTCTTCCTGATTAGCTTTTAATTGCTTCTCAAACTCTAGCATTTCTTTATCAAACTGCTTATGGTCAAAATGATATGCATCTGTAAATATCGAATCGGGAGTTACAAAAATGTACTGGTTGGCAGAAACATTTTTCAGTTTTTCTGATGTGTTCAGAACAACAATTTTTTCAGCTTTTGAAATACCTTCAGGAACGATTCTATCAAATTTTGATTTGTTTAATTTTTCAGATGCAACCAGAAGATCGGCAAAGATAGCTTTTCTTAAATTCCAGAGATTTGGATTTATTGCAATAGTGTTATTTTCATTTACAAGAACCTGCGATTCTAAGGTTTTGCTGTAACTGCTGATTATAGAATCAACTGTTTGTTTTTGCGAAGCATCTAAATCCATTGCAGAAATGAATTCATTATAACTATCTCTTTTAATTTTCTGATCGCTGGAACGAATCTCAAAAAATTCCTTTCCCGAATCATCATAACCTAAAAGAAGATATTGCTGACGTGTATTATCAAGAGGCAGTTCATTATTAAATGCAAAATTAAAAATATCTTCATTAGTAAGATTTGCAGCTAATAATACAGGTTGAAGATTTTCTTTGTAGAAACCGGCAATTGCTGTTTTCTGATCTTCCCAGATTTTATCTAACATTCCGGGATTAGTCTTTAGTACAATCATTATGATAATAGTAACAATTGCTAAAGCAGCAGCGGGCATCCATTTTTTAATTCCGGATGATTCACTTTTTTGCCCTTCAATGGCTGCCATCAGACGTGTTTCAAAAAAAGGAGAATCCGGAAGACGATTCACGTGGTTTCCAAGCTGCTTAATTCTTTTTAAGTCCTCAAGTTTTTTTCTCATCTCGAGCGATTCAGCAAGCAGTTTTTCAACTTCTGCTTTTTCCTGCTGAGTTAATTCATCATCAATGTAAGCTGAGAGTAATTCTGAATAATGTAAATCTTTTTTCAATTCATCAACTCCTTTTCCAGAGGTTTTAGTATTTCTTTAAGCTTTTCTCTTCCTCTGAAAATTCTTGATTTAACTGTTCCCATTTCACAATTTAAAGTTTCTGAAATTTCCTGATAACTGAAACCTTCAATATCTTTCATAATGAGAGGCATCCTGAGTTTTAACGGAAGTTTTGATATTGCATCCATCACGATTTTTGAAATGTCATTATTCTCAACAGGGCTGCTGTTTTCCGAAACTTCAAAACCATCCTCAATTGGTGAAAAAATTTTCCTGACATTCATCTTTCTTAAATAATCTTTGCATCTGTTTACGGTTATCCTGTAAAGCCAGGTTGTAAACTGAGATTCAAACCTGAAATGCTTAAGATTTTTGTAAACAGTTATAAATACATCCTGAGCAATATCATCAACGAGAGCACTGTTATTCATAGTTATATAAATGATGTTTCTTACTTTTTCTTTGTGCCGCCTGACAAGAATCTGAAAAGCAGATTTATCTCCATCAATAAATTGCCTGATAACCGAATAATCATCATCTATTGAAAGTATTTGAGGCTGCTGCAAGTCCTTTTCTTCTTCTTCTTTTGATATCATTTTTTTAGACGTAATATTTGCTATGTTGTTCCGGATTATAAAATGTATTCAATAATATAAAATTAATGAAATTTAATCTGTTCATTGTTTGCAAAAGTATGCTTATCTGATTAAATTTCGATGAAAATTTAAAGGAGTCATTCATGAAAATCAAAACCACCGAAAAATATGGAGCAGTCATTGTTGAATTAAAAGGAAATGTGATGGGCGGCGATGATACCAAAGAATTTAATGATTTATTACACAAGTTAATTGATGAAGGAAAGATAAGAGTAATTGTAGATCTCAGCGAAGTCAAATTTATGAACAGTTCTGGTCTTGGTATGCTGATAGGTGGATTAACAACCATGAAAAAAGCAAATGGTTCTTACAAACTTGCAAACGTAACCGATAAAATTGAGAGCTTACTAATTATTACAAAGCTTATTACAATTTTTGAACATTACGAATCCGTTGATGCAGCAATTGAATCATTACCCAAATAAACCAAATGTAATTATTTATTGAACTCAAACTCCGGATTGCAAGATTCGGAGTTTTTGTTTGCTTAAACTAAAATCAATCCTTAAGAAAAAACCAATCTATGAGCGTTACAGTTCTTGTCGGAAGCCAGTGGGGCGATGAAGGCAAAGGAAAAATTGTTGATATACTTAGTGAAAAGTATAAAATTGTTGCAAGGTACCAGGGTGGTGCTAATGCCGGTCATACAGTTATAATCGGTGATAAAAAATATATTCTGCATCTTATCCCTTCCGGAATATTAAGAGAAGATGTTATCTGTGTAATTGGCAATGGTGTTGTTATTGATCCGACCGCATTGCTTGAAGAAATTGATCTGTTAGAAAAAAATGGAATTAAAGTGGAAGGTAGATTATATATCAGTCATAATGCTCATCTTATAATGCCTTATCATAAATTGCTGGATAAAATTATTGAAAGCGGTGATACAAAAATTGGAACAACCGGCAGAGGAATCGGTCCTTGTTATATTGATAAATTTGCACGTAAAGGAATAAGAATAGTTGATCTACTTGACAGGATTGAGCTTGAAAAGAAAATCAGATTGAATTTAAAAGAAAAAAATGAACTTCTTAAAAAAGTTTATGAACACGAAGGGCTGGATGTTGACGCAATCGTTAAAGAATATCTTGAGTTCGACCGGACTATAGATAAATACATTAAAGATGTACCTTCATTTCTTAACAATGCAATTGCAGATGGCAAATCTGTTTTACTTGAAGGTGCTCAGGGAGCTTTGCTCGATATAGATTTCGGAACGTATCCGTTTGTTACATCAAGCAGTCCGACTTCAGGAGGAGCCTGTACCGGCACAGGAATTCCTCCAACGAAAATTGATTCTGTTGTTGGAATAGTTAAAGCCTACACAACACGTGTCGGCAACGGTCCATTTCCAACCGAACTTCTGGATGAGACTGGTGAAAAGCTGCGGTCAATAGGTGCTGAATTTGGTGCCACCACAGGAAGACCGCGAAGATGCGGCTGGTACGATGCTTTTCTTGTTGCTTACTCTAAAATGATAAACGGAATTACTTCAGTTGCAATTACAAAGCTGGATGTATTGAGCAGCTTTGAAAAAATAAAAGTCTGTGTTAGTTATGAACTAAACGGCAAACGAATAAAATATTTTCCAACTTCTGTTGAACAGCTATCTGCAGTTAGACCAATCTTCGAAGTGCTTGACGGCTGGAATGAAGATATCAGCAATTGTTTATCCTACGATGATCTTCCTGCAAGGACGAAAGAGTATCTTAAATTCATCTCAAAGAATTCCGGGATCAAGATTGACATTATTTCAGTTGGACCAAAACGAGGTCAAACGTTTTACGTGGAGCGCTAGGTTCCCCTGTGGAGTTATAATATATCGTGCTTCAAAAATTAATTTATTTTAGCAACAACATTTTCTTTGACTCAACAAAATTTCCAGCTTGAATTTTATAAAAGTAAACTCCACTTGTTATTGATGAAGCTTCAAATTCTACTTCATAACTCCCAGCAGGTTTTTCTTCATTAACAAGAGTTGCAACTTCGTTACCCAATACATCATAAACCTTCAGTGTTACAAATGCAGATTGCTTCACTTCGTTCGCAATGACTGAAGGGGTTGAATATCTTATGGTTGTTGATGGGTTGAATGGGTTGGGATAGTTCTGTTCAAGTGTGAATTCACTTGCAATAATTGTTTCATCTTTAACATCTGAAGGAGTCTGAATACCATTAAATTCATCTGCACCAATATCCGGGGTTGCAGTGTTTCTTAGCTGACCATCAAAGTCATTAACTATTCCACCGATTGGTTTTCCACCGGATTCAAAATGTGTAAGTACAGTCTCATCAATATGCAAGTATGGTTCAACAAAATGCGGCATCTCATTAACGCTGTGTAAATCGTTTCCTGTTGTTTGCCACTCACCAAGATTATAGTAGTCCGCACCGGTTCTTCGCACAAGACGATTGTACTGATTTTTTTCATTGTAAAGGTCATTATAATCTGAGGAAAAGTTTGAGGTTGAGTAGTCAACAATTGACGATGCGCAGTATGGTGATTCATCTCTTGTATTGATTAAAATATTATTATTTATTGTAACATTTGAACAGTTATTGCTTATAAATAATGCGGCAGAACCTTGCTGATTAGATCCTGTTCCGGATAAATATACAGAGTTAAAATATACTTTTGCATAACTCTGATTTCTTAATTCTATTCCACTAATCCTTGCGGTATTTTTTGGAGATGTGCTCTGAATATCATAAATCATATTGTTATAAACTGAATTGATGCATCCTGAATAACCCGTACATCCATTTAACAGTATTCCTATTCCGCCGTAATCACCATCGCTTACATGCACATTGAATATTACATTATTATTTATTTTCTCCCCAACACCAGCAAGCGAAACAATAGCGGGACTATAAACAAGACCGGTATTATTTCTTATATTCTGAATAACATTGAACTCAACAATGGTTTTTTGGCAGCAGGTTAAATTGATTCCTCTGGAAATGAAGCTGTCGGTTTCGGAACCAATTTTGTTCCCGCGAATTACATTTCCAGTTGCCCGATACGAATATGAAAGGATACTAATTCCCATTGCAGCTTTCTTAACAAAATTATTTTCGATCAAGTTACTATCAGGAGTAAATGGGCCAGACTCATATACAAGCGATATAGCACAACCTAATCCATCATAATCTTCACACTCAAAAACTATATTCTGTATAACATTTTGTTTCGAATTATTTACAAACACAATCCCATCATTCCAACCGTACTGTGAATTATGATATGAATGAATTCTGAGTGTAGATGAGCCTCCTAAACTAACACCATCAATGGTAACAAAGCTTGTGTTTAAAAAGCAAAGTACAGACATCCCATCCCCTTCAATTGTTACATTTGTATTACTGGCCGGTCTGATAGTTACTCTGCTATTCTCATCAGCTCCGGGAATAGGTCCATTTAATCTAAAACCATATTTACTGCCTGATGCAGAATACAAATCGTCTATTAACTCCAGAACTACGTCTCCTTCAATTCCATCAATGCTGAGTTTATTAAATGCTGAGTCAAGTGTCGGGAAGTAACCGACAGTGCCGATCGAATATGTTCCTGCCGACAGACGGCTGGAAACGGGTCCTTCAATTTTCTCCGGAACTGAATACTTGAACCTCTTTCTGAAGAAGTCATCGTCTTGTGAGAATATTTGTGTGGTTAGTAAGAACAGAAACAAAACTGTTAAAAGAACTATTAAGTTTTTCATTGGTGCACTCCTTAGAATTTGAATTTAATTTTCTTTTAAAGTCGCACACCAAATAAATAATAAATGAAGGGGGGGTAGTTATCACGGATGTGTCAAAGGTTTGTAATTTTTTTTTATTGATTTAACATATGTCTTATATGTTTTCACTTATGTTGCATGTTGGGTTTTCAGCTGATTTTGCAATCAATTCAGAAGTGCTTCGAAATTATTAACGTAGAAGTATTTTGATAAAAAATAGAAAGAAACCGGGATAAAATAAGTGAATGAATTTATTTCTGATTGTCGGTAGGGGTATGACCAAATTCCTCTTTAAAACACCTGCTAAAGTATGACAAACTTGAAAATCCAACTGAATAAGCAATATCTGAAATATTCCCAACCGCTCCCTCCAAAAGCTGTTTCGCACGATATAATCGTACTGTTCTCACGTATTGACTTGGTGATTTCCCTACTAGTGCTTTCAGCTTTTTATGAAAATGTGTTCTGCTCAATCCGACTTCACTGCTGCATTCCTCAATGCTGAAGTCTTCTTCAGAAATATGTCTTTCTATAACCTCTAATACCTTTGCTAGAAATTTTTCATCTATACTCTTTAACTTTTTATCTGTTCTTCTGGCAAGAAAATCTCCTTTGCTAAACTTCTCCTGCAGTTTCCTTCTGATATTGATCAAATTTTCGACCCGAACTCTTAGCTCTTGAATATCAAACGGTTTTGTCAGATAATCATCGGCTCCTATTTGTAATCCTTCTAACTTATTCTCCTGCCCGGATTTTGCCGTTAAAATTATTATTGGAATATGACTCGTTCTTTCATCGTTCTTCAATATCCGCGTCAGTTCATTTCCATCCATCTTCGGCATCATCAGATCGCTGATTATCAAATCAGGAATAATCGTCTCTGCAATTCTTACTCCCTGTTCGCCGTTCACCGCTTCTTCCACTGCATAACTATCAGAAAGAGATTCCTTTATGTACTCTCTCATATCATAATTATCTTCGACAACAAGTATTGTTGTTTTTGTTTTCATCCAGGATTGCTTCTGCTTCTACCGAAGATTTTGGGCTTACGTATTCTGCTTCATTAACCTGAATTTCTTTTTGAACGATTTCTTTCTCTAGAGATAATATCTCATCATCTTTTAGATGATCCCTCCCGAGCGGAAGAGTAATTGCAAACTCCGTCCAGGCAGAATCTTTTTTACTCGCTTCCCCTTCTTCACTTTTTACAGAGATGCTGCCCTGATGTAATTCTATAAGATCTTTGACCAATGCCAATCCTATTCCCGTTCCCTCAAATTCTTTTGTCTGAGAAGAATCTACCTGATAGAATCGATTAAATAATTTGGGCAATTCTTTCTGTGGAATGGCAACACCGGTATTTCGTATTCTAATTCCCACGGAATTATTGGAAGTCTCATTTATTGATATTAGTACGTTTCCTCTTTCAGGTGTGAATTTGAATGCGTTCGATAATAAATTTGAAAATACTTTAAACATCTTCTCTTTATCAAAATAAACTTCAATAAACTCTTTATCCGATTTTATTTTGAGCATTACATCTTTAGACTCAGACAGCGATTCGAAAGAGAGTGCTATACCTTTTATGAATGAAATAATATTCCCGGGAGAAGCTTCAAGCTTTAATTTTCCTGCATCCAGTTTTGCGAGATCCAGCAGCTGATTGACAAGCTGCAAAAGTCTTCTGGAATTGCGAGTAATTATTCCTGCATCTTTCACAGGATTTGTAGATTGATTTTTCTCAATCTTTTCTGCTGGCCCAAGAATTAAAGTAAGTGGAGTACGAAATTCGTGGGAAATATTTGCGAAGAAATCAGACTTCATCTTTGCTAATTCTTCAAGCTTTCCCGCGTGTTCTGATTCCAGTAGCAACTTGTGCTTTAATCTTTGTCTATTTAAATAAAACCGCGTTGAAATACTAAAAATTGATAGAATAACTAATGCATATAGAAGATAAGCCCACCAGGTTTTCCACCAGGGTGGAAGAATAATAATTTTTATGGATGTACCGGCTTCATTCCACACACGGTTGCAGTCTGATCCTTTTACTTTAAAAGTATATTCTCCCGGTAATAAATTTGGATATGATGCTACTCTATCTGTCCCGCAATAAATCCAATCCCTGTCCCAACCCTCCATCATATAAGCATATTGATTTTCTTCACTTTGTATATAACTTAATGCAGCAAATTCAAATGTCAGAAAATTATCTGAATGTGCTAATTCCAGAGGATTGCTCAATTGAAAAAGTTTGTCGAATATTTTCAGTGAGGTAATAACGACTGGTGGTGCAAACGTATCTTCCTCTATGCTGTCAGGATGAAATCTTATAAAGCCATTTTCTCCTCCAAAATATAACTCACCATTATCAGCCTTGAAACTAACTTGTCTCCATAAAGTAATTCCAGGAAAATATCTTGCGGAGTAAAAATCTTTAAATTGCCCGGTAACCGGATTAAACTTTGTAATGCCTTTAAGAGTGCTTATCCATAA
>JACAFA010000310.1 GCA_013388525.1 Ignavibacteriaceae bacterium
ATCCCATCTTCTTTAAGCGCTTTAATTGCCTGCGAGCCGGAGTAATCAAACTCACCAGCCTGCCCGATTTGCAAAGCACCGCTTCCAAGAATTAAAACTTTTTTTGGTTTACCTTTTTTGATCATAATTATTTATGCTGAATTCATTTCAGCATCTTAGGTTATATTTTAAGGTCTCGAAACAAGCCTGCCTTGCCGTCAGGCAGGTTCGGGATTTCACTCTGGTTTTCTTTTTTTGATCATAATTTTACTTTTCCTTACGACTTAGCGTCTTCGCGGTTAAAATCTTCACCGCAAAGTCGCAGAGACACAAAGATGTTTATTTGAGTGCCCGCACAAACATATCAAATATAAACTCGCAGTCATCCGGACCGGGAGAAGCTTCCGGATGAAACTGTGCTGCGAAAAATGGTTTTGATATATGAATTATTCCTTCATTCGTTCCGTCGTTATCATTGACAAACCATTCACGCCAGTCTTGCGGAAGAGTATCTGATTTTACTGCATAACCATGATTCTGAGAAGTTATGTAACATCTTTTTGTTCCCATTTCATTGCAGGGTTGATTGTGTCCACGATGACCATATTTTAATTTGTAAGTGTCAGCACCTGCAGCGAGTGCAAGTATCTGTGAGCCAAGACAAATTCCGAGAATAGGAATGTTTGACTCCATTGCTTTCTTTACATTCTCAATAGTAGTTTTATTCATCTTCGGATCGCCGGGACCATTTGATAGCATTATGCCATTTGCTTTGATTGGTGTAAAATCATAATCATAAGGAACTCTAATAACTGAAATATTTCTTCCGAGAAAAGCACGGATTATATTGTTCTTCGTTCCGCAGTCTACCAGAATAATTTTTAGACTTCCTGCAGAATACTCAACAGGTTCTCTAACGGAAACTTCTTTAACAAGGTCAGTTGTATTCGGATCTGAAAAATCAAATTTATCCTCATCAGTAATTATTATCTTACCCAACATTGTTCCTTTTTCACGAAGTTTTCTGGTGAGCATTCGTGTATCAATACCTGTTATGGCAGGAATCTTTTCTTCTTTCAACCAATCGCCTAAAGAATTCTTTGCACTCCAATGCGAGTACTCATTCGAGTAGTTTGAAACTATTAATCCGCGAATGTGAATATAATCCGATTCAAAATTTTTTGAGACGCCATTTGAGATTTCTTTGTCAGGAACTCCGTAGTTTCCAATCAAAGGATAGGTGCAGACGAGAATTTGTCCGCGGTAACTTGGATCAGTCAATGTTTCAGGATAGCCAACCATTCCTGTGTTGAAGACAACTTCACCGTTTGTGTTGCCTTCATAACCAAAACTGGTTCCTTCAAATTCGGAACCGTCTTCTAAAATTAATTTTGCTATTATGTTTTGATTCATTTCATTCAGACAAAAAAATAGTCCGGCAGTTGCCGGACTGATTCATTCAGGCAGTTAATCAAGAAAAATATATCCAAGATTTTAACTTTCGCTTTCACTAAACCCAAAATAATTTCGTTCAAATATAAATCGTGCTAATAACTTATCCAATTAAATTTGCTTTCAAATTCACTTAACAAAAAGTTAACCTGAAAGAAATGGTATTTAAAGTAAGATTTGTTATAATTGCAGTGAAGATTAATCCGTTCATAACAAAGGGCTTCGTCTCCGGTTACAATTGTATGCGTGAAGACTTCGCCCGTTCGAGAAGGATATTTTGAAAAATAAATTAACTATTTTTTTAACTAATCAATCCACTCAAAAGCCACTCTTTTTTTTCATTAATATTTCACAATTATTCCATTTAATAGATGAGTAAAAAACCAAAGATTTTTATTCTTGATACTAACGTTATCCTTCACGATTCATCCTGCATTAATCAGTTTCAGGAAAATGATATTGTAATTCCTCTCACCGTTCTGGAAGAACTCGATCAGTTTAAAAGAGGAAGCCAGGTAATAAACCTGAACGCAAG
>JACAFA010000115.1 GCA_013388525.1 Ignavibacteriaceae bacterium
CTGGTTGCTGTAGCTATTGTATGGAGATTTATCTATCATCCAAAATTTGGGATCTTAAATTATTTTCTCGGTCTGGTTGGAATAAATCCAATTGACTGGCTTGGTGATCCAAACTGGGCGATGCCTGCTATTGTGATTATGTCTGTATGGAAAAGTTTTGGTTACAGTATGATAATCTTCATTGCTGGTTTGCAAAATATTCCTGAGGATCTTTATGAAGCTGCTTCTCTTGAAGGTGCAAATGAATGGCAGAAGTTCAAATCCATCACACTTCCGCTGCTTACCCCGACAACTTTATTCATTAGCATTATTACAATTGTCGGATATTTCCAGCTATTTGCAGAACCATATATTATGACACAGGGCGGACCACTAAATTCAACTTTAAGTATTGTGCAGTATATGTATCAGGAAGGATTCAGATGGTGGAATATGGGATATTCAGCTTCGATTGCTTTTGTTCTGTTCTTTATAATTTTAATTATCACGGTGATTCAATTTAAAGTTCAAAAGATCACTTCAAAATGAAAAAAATACTTTTATACAGCTTTCTGATTATTACTTCGGTTGCTACGTTAATTCCATTCATCTGGATGCTTTCAGCTTCGTTTATGACGGATGGAGCGGCAAGCGTATTTCCACCAAAATTCTTTCCCGAGGAAGTTGTTCTTCGGCAGTATCAAACACTTTTTACAAGATTGAACATAGCTAAGAATTTCTTCAACAGTATTTTTCTTTCTGTTGTAGTTACAACAATATCTCTTTTTTTTAATTCGATGGCTGGCTACGCATTTGCAAAGTACAGATTCAAAGGAAGAGATAAATTATTCAATCTTCTTTTAGTCAATATGATTGTGCCAAGCCAGATTACGATGCTGCCATTGTTTCTTATGCTGAAATCAGTTGGATTGATCAATACATATATGGCTATTATTGTAACCGGGATGGCTAACATCTTCGGAATATTTTTAATCAGACAGCACTGTTTGTCAATTCCGGATAGTCTTATTGAAGCAGCAAGGATGGATGGTGCAACTGACTTTCAGATTTACCGCAAAATAATTTTACCGCTTGCAGTCCCAATTTTAGTTACACTTGGCATATTCACATTTCTTGGAACGTGGAATGATTTCCTTTGGCCGCTGATTGCGTTAACCGATGAATCAATGTACACTCTGCCGGTAGCTCTTTCTAATTTAATGCTTGAGCATACCCGCGATCCCGAATTGATGATGGCAGGTTCTGTGCTAACGATAATCCCTGTAATAATAGTTTTCCTTGCACTTCAAAGATATTACATCAAAGGAATTATGATGGGAAGTGTAAAAGAATAATTAAAAATGAAAAATTATAAATTAATAATTTATATGAATGTATGGACTATTCTTGTCATAGCATTTTTTTCTTTAATGAATATTAGTTATTCTCAAGAGGAAAATGATGTTATTGCAACAGTTGGCGCAACAGATATAACAGTTGAGGAATACAGAGATCGATATGAGTTTATGCCTCACTTAAATTATTCAAGTAATGATGTGGACACTGTTAAGAAGGAATTTCTATATTCATTGATAGCAGAAAAACTCTGGGCACTTGAAGGTGCGCAAAAAAGATTCGACACTCTTGAATCAGTTAAGTATTCGCTCGAAGCACTAAGAAGATTATTGATAAAAGATGAATTATACAAAACCGAAGTTGAACCAAAAATCAAAATATCGAATGAGGAGATGAACACTGGATTGCAGCGGGTTACACTTGAACTCTTTGTCAAAATAATATCGACAAAAGACTCTTCAGAAATTTTTAGCATTTCAGATCAGCTTATTAAAGGTGATGATTTTGATTCTGTCCTTTCGACAAGAAGAGAAAATAACCTGCAGCAAACTCCGGTAAGAATTGTTTATGGATCGCTTGAGGATGAAAATGTTGAAGACCTTCTATTTGGAATGACTCCCGGAAGCATTTCTCTGCCAAAAAAATCAGGAGACGGTTGGTTTATATTCAAACTTATTAGTGAGAATCAAAATCCCGGAATTAATCTCTCAAGCGAACACGCCAGGAATATGGTAAAAAAAACTTTACAGAATAGAAAAGTTCAACAAGTCGGTGGTGCTTATCTTGACAGCTTAATCGGAGGGAAAAGGATTGAAGCTGATGGGAAAATATTCCTGAATATATTCGATGCACTTTATTCAGTTATTAAAAAAGAATATCCGGATTATCTGAATGATTCGTTATTCAAAGTTACTCTCCCGGAAAGACATATTATTCAGGCGATGCATTTGATTGATCCTTCAGCTATGAATTCTTCTTTCATTAAGTTTGAAGATGGAACAGCTTCTGCGAAAGATTTTCTTTACTATTTATATTATCAAAAATTTGAGCTTGATAATCTTTCAAAGGATCATATTAAAAAGATTTTAAATGCAGCAGTCAGACAATACATTGAAGATGAAATGCTGGTTCGTGAAGGAATTAAACGAGGTCTTGCGAATAACCGGGATGTCCTGAATGGAGTTTCAATGTGGAGAGAACATTACACTTCGCA
>JACAFA010000116.1 GCA_013388525.1 Ignavibacteriaceae bacterium
GCTGTAGCTATTGTATGGAGATTTATCTATCATCCAAAATTTGGGATCTTAAATTATTTTCTCGGTCTGGTTGGAATAAATCCAATTGACTGGCTTGGTGATCCAAACTGGGCAATGCCTGCTATTGTGATTATGTCTGTATGGAAAAATTTTGGTTACAGCATGATAATCTTCATTGCAGGTTTGCAAAATATTCCTGAGGATCTTTATGAAGCTGCTTCTCTTGAAGGTGCAAATGAATGGCAGAAGTTCAAATCCATCACACTTCCGTTGCTTGCCCCGACAACTTTATTCATTAGCATTATTACAATTGTCGGATACTTCCAGCTTTTTGCAGAACCATATATTATGACACAGGGCGGACCACTAAATTCAACTTTAAGTATTGTGCAGTATATGTATCAGGAGGGATTCAGATGGTGGAATATGGGTTATTCAGCTTCGATAGCTTTCGTTCTATTCTTTATCATATTAATTATCACGATGATTCAATTTAAATTTCAAAAGATCACTTCAAAATGAAAAGAATACTTTTATACAGCTTTCTGATTGTTACCTCAGTTGTAACATTAATCCCATTCATTTGGATGCTTTCAGCTTCGTTTATGACGGATGGTGCGGCAAGCGTATTTCCGCCAAAATTCTTTCCCGATGAAGTTGTTCTTCAGCAGTATCAAACACTTTTTACAAGATTGAACATAGCGAAGAATTTCTTCAACAGTATTTTTCTTTCTGTTGTAGTTACAACAATATCTTTATTCTTTAATTCGATGGCTGGATATGCTTTTGCAAAGTACAGATTCAAAGGAAAAGATAAATTATTCAATCTTCTTTTAGTCAACATGATTGTGCCAAGCCAGATTACGATGCTGCCATTGTTTCTTATGCTGAAATCAGTTGGATTGATCAACACATATATGGCTATTATTGTAACCGGGATGGCGAACATCTTCGGAATATTTTTAATCAGACAGCACTGTTTGTCAATTCCGGATAGTCTTATTGAAGCAGCAAGGATGGATGGTGCGACTGACTTTCAGATTTACCGAAAAATAATATTGCCGCTTGCAGTCCCAATTTTAGTTACACTTGGAATATTCACATTTCTTGGAACGTGGAATGATTTCCTTTGGCCGCTGATTGCTTTAACTGATGAATCGATGTACACTCTTCCGGTAGCTCTTTCTAATTTAATGCTTGAGCATACCCGCGATCCTGAACTGATGATGGCCGGTTCCGTTCTTACAATAATACCTGTGATAATTGTTTTCCTGGCACTTCAAAGATATTACATCAAAGGAATTATGATGGGAAGTGTGAAAGAATAATTAAAAATGAAAAATTATAAATTAAAAATTTATGAAAATGTATGGGCTATTCTTGTTATAGCATTTTTTGCTTTAGTTAATGTTAGTTATTCTCAGGAGGAAAATGTTGTTGTAGCAAAAGTTGGAGTATCGGAAATTACTATTGAGGAATTCAGAGATCGTTATGAGTTTATGCCTCATTTAAATTATTCAAATGATGATGTGGATACTGTTAAGAAGGAATTTCTTTTTTCATTGATAGCAGAAAAACTCTGGGCACTTGAAGGAGCGCAAAAAAGATTCGACACTCTTGAATCAGTTAAGTATTCTCTCGAAGCACTAAGAAGATTATTGATAAAAGATGAACTATACAAAACGGAAGTTGAGCCAAAGATCAAAATATCGAATGATGAGATGAACACTGGATTGCAGCGAGTTACACTCGAACTCTTTGTTAAAATAATATCGACAAAAGACTCTTCAGAAATTTTTAGCATTTCAGATCAGCTTATTAAAGGTGCTGATTTTGATTCTGTCCTTTCAACAAGAAGAGAAAATAACCTGCAGCAATCTCCGGTAAGAATTGTTTATGGATCGCTTGAGGATGAAAATGTTGAAGACCTTCTTTTTGGAATGAATCCCGGAAGCATTTCTCTGCCAATAAAATCAGGAGACGGTTGGTTTATATTTAAACTTGTTGGTGAGAATCAAAACCCCGGAATTAATCTATCAAGCGAACACGCCAGAAATATGGTAAAAAAAACTTTACAGGATAGAAAAGTTCAGCAAGTCGGTGGTGCTTATCTTGATAGCTTAATCGGAGGGAAAAGGATTGAAGCTGATGGGAAAATATTCCTGAAGATATTCGATGCACTTTACTCGGTTATTAAAAAGGAATATCCGGATAATCTGAATGATTCGTTATTCAAAGTTACTCTCCCGGAAAGACATATTATTCAGGCGATGCATTTAATTGATCCTTCAGCTATGAATTCTTCTTTCATTAATTTTGAAGATGGAGCAGCTTCTGCGAAAGATTTTCTTTACTATTTATATTATCAAAAATTTGAGCTTGATAATTTTTCAAAGGATCATATTAAAAAGATTTTAAATGCGGCAGTCAGACAATACATTGAAGATGAAATGCTGGTTCGTGAAGGAATTAAACGAGGTCTTGCGAATAACCGGGATGTCCTGAATGGAGTTTCAATGTGGAGAGAACATTACACTTCGCA
>JACAFA010000307.1 GCA_013388525.1 Ignavibacteriaceae bacterium
ACTTGCCGCTTCTTGAATGGCTTCGCCTAAAAATCTTTCCGTTTGAAAATGCACATAACAAAGAATCACTCCAGGTAACAGCTCAGCTAAGTATCAATGAACTTTTGATGGGTGGAACATCTACTTTTCTTGATATGGGAACTTTGAGATATGGTGAATTTGTTTTACAAGAGATGATAAATTCGGGAATTCGTGGCTTTTCAGGAAAATGCTTAATTGATATTAACGATCTGTATCCAGATTTCAAATCTGCGACACAAGAAGAAATAAAAGATATTAAAAATCTTGCAAAGAGTTTTCACAACAAAGCTGATGGAAGAGTCAGATATTCATTTTCGCCACGTTTCGTTCTATCCTGCAGTGAAAAGCTATTGAAAGAAACTAAGGAGATAATGAAAGATTTTCAAGGAAGTATTTATCATACTCATTCCTCCGAAAGTGTTGACGAAATTAAAGAAGTCAGAAGAAGATTTCATAAAGAAAATATTGAGTACTTTAATTCAATCGGTGTCCTTGATGATCATACAGTACTTGCCCATTGTGTTCATACTTCTGATAATGAAAGGAAAATGTTGAAAGACAGAAACACAAGAATTGCTCACTGCCCTTCAGCAAATTTGAAGCTTGGCTCCGGTATTGCACCGATTCCTCAATATTTGAAAGAAGGAATTTCAGTTACACTCGGCGCTGATGGTGCGGCTTGTAATAATCATCTCAGCATCTTCAATGAAATGAGACTGGCTTCATTAATACAAAAACCAATTCACGGAACAGAAGTGATAGATGCAAAAACAATTTTCAGAATGGCAACGATTGAGGGAGCAAAAGCATTGCATCTTGAACACGAAGTTGGAAGCATTGAAGTTGGGAAGAAAGCCGATCTTGTTTTGATTGATCTTGATTCATATTCCAACTCATACACAGATTCTGATGAATCAATTTATTCGGATATCGTTTTTTCATCAACGACTGAAAATGTTAAAAGTGTAATGGTTGATGGACAATGGTTAATAAAAGAAAGAGAATCTTTGGTGTATGATCAGAAAGAAATTATTTCAAAAGGTAAAGAAGAACTGAAAAATCTGCTCAATAGGTTATGACAAAGAAAATAATATTCGCATCAAAGAACGAAGGAAAAGTAAAAGAAGTTAGGCACATACTTAATGGAATCAATGCTGAAATCCTTTCTTTGAATGATGTCGGATTCACAGATGAAATTCACGAATCAGAAGATACATTTGAAGGAAATGCAAAAATTAAAGCTAAAATTATCTACGATAGATATAAGCTTCCGACTATTGCAGATGATTCAGGAATAGTTGCAATGCAATTGGGAAATGAACCGGGAGTTTACTCTGCAAGATATGCAGGCGAAAATTCAACAGATGCTGATAACAACCGAAAACTTCTTGAAAGATTAAAATCATTTCCGGAACCTCACAAAGGAAA
>JACAFA010000006.1 GCA_013388525.1 Ignavibacteriaceae bacterium
AATCCTTTAAGCAAAACAACTCTGGCTGAGGCTTTTGCATTGTTATCAGCAGTTGCAAGAATCATTGCATTTGGCTCAATTAAATCCAAATTAAGCAATTCATTAAACCATTTCTGAAACTGACTGAATGGATTTTTGAGAACTGTTTCCTCAGATAATTTGTTTAGCTTATATTCACGCCGTAAATTTTGTATTGACTTTCTGCTTTGCATATTCGGAAATTCAAATGAAAGTTGAAAGATTATATTTAATTATAAAATTCTTTAATAAGTTACTAAAAAAGTATAACACAATCAGATTATGAAGAGTAAAACTTTATCTAAAAAACAACAGGAAGAACTTGAAAAGTTCGGTGCTAATACATGGTTTATTGAATATTTGCATGAGGAGTATAATAAAAATCCTGAGAAGGTTCCTGAACAATGGAGAAAGTTTTTCGGTGATATTACAGCCAAAGACAGTGGAAACGGAAAAAATCTTTCACAGGCTTATTCAATTCTTTCCGGTAATGTCCAACTTCCGCAACCAGGTGAAAATGATGAGCTTCAGATAATTACAGGAAGCTCCGAAAAAATTCTTGGTAATATGGTAAGCAGTCTTTCTGTTCCGGTGGCAACTTCGCAAAGGACAATACCGGTTAAACTTCTTGAAGAAAACAGAACTCTCATAAATAATCATCTTAAAAGATTAAATAAAGGAAAAGTTTCTTTTACTCATCTCATAAGCTGGGCAGTTCTTAAAGCTGTACAGGCAATGCCTGTTATGAATAATGCATTTACGTTTATTGATGGCAAGCCTCACATTATAAAACGAAAGGACGTAAACCTCGGACTTGCAATTGATATTGAAAGGAAAGATGGATCAAGATCTTTGATTGTTCCGAATATCAAAGCTGCTAATAAATTAAACTTCAGAGAATTCTGGAGTGCGTACGAAGATTTAGTTTCCAGATCAAGAAAAGGTATGATTGACCCGAATGAATTTCTTGGGACAACAATTACACTTACTAATCCGGGAACGATTGGAACAGTAGCATCTATTCCAAGATTAATGGTTGGTCAGGGAACCATTATTGCAACAGGTGCGATTCAGTATAATGCAGAATATCAGGCGATGTCGCAGACAACAATCTCAACTCTTGGAATTAGCAAAGTGATGAACATAACAAGTACTTATGATCACAGAATAATTCAGGGTGCTGAATCAGGACTTTTCCTGAAAGAAATTAATGATCTGCTTCTTGGCAAAGACGATTTTTACGATGATATTTTTGATGTATTAAATCTCCCTTCCAAACCATTAAGATGGCAAACAGATTATCTGCCGGGAATTTTTGAAACTACCGCCAACACTGAAGAGATAGTGAAACAAGCAAAAGTTTTACAACTGATAAATCTTTACCGTGTGCGCGGACATCTCATTGCAGATCTTGATCCACTTGGTTCAAAAACCCAATATCACGCTGAACTGGATCCATCAAGCTACAATTTAACAATCTGGGATCTCGACAGACATTTTATTACCGGTGGATTTGGAAATCTAAACACAGCTACCTTGCGTGAGATTCTGAATATTCTTGAAAAGACATATTGTGATAAAATTGGCGTTGAATATATGCACATTCAGAATCCAGCTGAGAAATCCTGGCTTCAAAATAAAATGGAGCCTGTAAAAAACACTCCAGCGTTTGATCAAATTGTCAGACAGCATATTCTGAAAAAATTAATTGCTGCCGAATCGTTTGAACATTTTATTCACAGCAAATTTGTCGGACATAAAAGATTTTCTCTTGAAGGTTCTGAAACATTAATACCTGTACTTGACACGATTTTAGGAGAAGCTGCAGAAAAAAATATCAAAGAAGTCGTTATGGGAATGGCTCACAGAGGAAGATTGAATGTTCTGGCAAACATTATCGGCAAATCCTATGAATCAATTTTTGTTGAGTTTGAAGACATTCGTGATCCAAATTCAATTGGAGGATCCGGTGATGTTAAATATCATTTGGGTGCAACCGGCGTCTATAAAACTCTGAATGGTAAAAACATTACTGTATCTGTTTCAGCAAACCCGAGTCACCTGGAATGGGTTAATCCTGTTGTTGAAGGAATGGTTAGAGCGAAACAAACACGACTGGGAGATAATAAAAATCATTCAAAAGTAATGTCTCTCTTAATTCATGGCGATGCAGCTTTTGCAGGACAAGGTATTGTAGCCGAGACGTTAAACTTATCACAACTCAGTGGTTACAGAACCGGCGGCACAATTCATATAATTGTAAATAATCAGATTGGTTTTACAACAACTCCTGACGAAGCCCGTTCTTCTCAATACGCAACTGATGTTGCAAAAATGATTCAAGCGCCGATTTTTCATGTCAACGGTGATGATCCTGAAGCTGCTTTATGGGTTGCAAAACTTGCTTTTGAGTATAGACAAATTTTTAAGAAGGATGTGGTCATTGATCTTTTTGGTTACAGAAGACACGGACACAATGAAGGAGATGAACCGGGATTCACCCAACCAATTTTGTATGCGAAGATCAAAAACCATCCCTCAGTCAGAGAAATTTATCAGAATAAATTAATTCAGGAAGGAATAATTACTGACGCAGAAGTTAAAAAGATCGCAGAAGATTTTAACAAGAAAATGAATTATTCGATAGAAAAAATCAGAAAGGAAAGCCAAAAGTTTGATGGCGATTTGATCCTTGCAGTTACAAAAAATGAAATTGAAACAATTCATTCAGAAAAAAATACTTCAATATCAGAGGAAACTTTGAAAATTGTTGTTGAAGGAATAACCCGTATTCCACCTGATTTCAATGGTCATCCAAAACTTTCAAAGTTTCTTGAAGCCAGAAAAAAATTACTTGATGGTTCCGGAAAAGCAGATTGGGCATTCGCTGAATCAATTGCATTTGGAAGCTTGCTTTTAGAGGGGACACCCGTACGTTTAAGTGGTCAAGACAGTGTAAGAGGAACTTTCAGTCAAAGACATCTTGCTTTTACAGATGTAAAGACAGGTACAGAATATTTTCCATTAAATCATCTGAGTAATAATCAGGCACATCTGGAAGCACTCGATAGTCTTCTTTCTGAAGCCGCTGTTCTGGGTTTTGAATTTGGTTACAGCGTTTCGGATCCTCTGGCACTTGTTTTATGGGAAGCACAATTTGGTGATTTTGCAAACGGAGCTCAAATCATAATAGATAATTTCATAGTGGCTTCTTATGAAAAATGGCAAACACCAAATAATCTTGTGTTGCTTTTGCCTCACGGATTTGAAGGTCAGGGGCCTGAACATTCAAGCGCACGGCTTGAACGATTTTTAATACTTTGTGCTGAGAACAATATGCAGGTCTGCAATGTTACTACTCCGGGGCAGTACTTTCATCTTTTGCGCAGACAAATAAAATCCGGTGTTATGATGCCCTTAGTTATCATGACACCAAAGAGTCTGTTAAGAGCACCTGAAGCTAAATCTGCAAAAGAAGAATTTCTGAATGGACATTTTGAAGAAATTCTTGATGACGATTCGATACAAAATCCCAATAAAATAGATCACCTGATTTTAACAAGCGGCAAAGTATATTACGATCTGGTCAAATATAGAACAGATAATAAAATCATAAATACAGCCATATTGAGACTTGAACAATTTTATCCGTACGCTTCTAAGAAGATTAAGAAATTAATTGGTAAATATCCTTC
>JACAFA010000315.1 GCA_013388525.1 Ignavibacteriaceae bacterium
CCCATATCGTGATAAATATTTCTTATGATTCTGACATCCTTTGTATGAAATCCACCAAAGGCGCAACCGATAGAATCGTAGAGATATCTTTTAACTTCGTGAATAACATCTTTTGGTAAATCTTTGTACTGCAGATTAACTGCAAATTCTGATATTGTTCTTGAGATTGATTTGTTCATATTAAATTTCTCTATTGTTTAATTGTTTTATTGTTTTATCGAATATTTAATCTTTTAAGTAAAATTAATGAACTTTTAAACTTTTGGATTTAGCATATTCTATCATTTTTTCTTTAACTAATAGCACAGTTTTATAATCACAAAAATCTAATGGCAAAGATTTTTTATTTCCATTAATGAATTCCAGATCTATTGCTACAGGATTGATTCGAATTCCCTCCAACTCAGACCAGCTTATGTTAATCTTATTATTCCAAGATATATTTGCTTTAATTATTTCATCACTTAAAAAGAGAATCCTTTTATCCTTTTTATAAAAAATCAGAATTGATGAAACGAAGAATCCTAATCCAGTAACAAACCATATAAACCCAAAAAAATGTTTTGCCTGCTTATCTGAAAGATATAGGATCCCTAGTATAATATAGATTACTCCTAAAATGAATAATAAAACATATTGATATTTAGTTCTTTTTTCTTGTGGAAAAAGATTTATTGAAATGTTTTCCATGTTAAGTATGATTTTAAATTAGAATAATTTTATCTAATTCTATCGAGCAATTTAGCAATTGAACAATGCGACAGATTGCTTCATTCGAAGACTCACTCGCAATGACGAACTATAAATTTTTCTTTACCCATTCTTCAAGCCCACCGGTAACAATAAGTTCTTGTGCTGCTTCGCCAACCGGATCAATCGAATAAGTTTTGTTATCAAAAGTTAAAACTGAGTTTTGAAAATCTATTTTAACATTCATTCCGGATTTAACTGTCAGCTTTTCTTTTCCGTATTTTGCTTTTAGATCATTCACAAGTTGCGGACATTCAATCAACAAATAACCGTTGTTAAGTGCGTTACGTTTGTAAGTTTCGTTAAATGTTC
>JACAFA010000054.1 GCA_013388525.1 Ignavibacteriaceae bacterium
ATGGACCTCATTAAAAGAGGCGTCAGCGAAATTATTCCTGAGGAGGAATTAGTAAAGAAGCTTGAACGATCAGCAAATGAAGGTAAACCTCTCAACATAAAACTTGGTTGTGATCCCTCGCGACCGGATTTGCATATTGGTCATTCAGTAGTTTTAAGAAAACTTGCACAGTTTCAAGCGCTCGGACATCAGGCTATACTTATCGTTGGTGATTTTACCGGAATGATAGGCGATCCTTCAGGAAGAAGCGCTACAAGACCTGCACTAACTCTAAAAGAAACAAGAGAACACGGAGAAACTTATTTTCAGCAGGCATCTAAAATTCTCGATGCAAAAAAAACAAAGATAGTTTATAATTCTGAGTGGCTGGCAAAAATGACTTTCGAAGATGTAATAAGACTTGCTTCAAAATATACAGTTGCCCGAATGCTCGAACGTGATGATTTTACAAAACGATATAAAGCCGGTGAACCAATCAGCATTCACGAACTTCTCTACCCTCTTGCTCAGGCGATGGATTCTGTTGCAATAAAAAGTGATGTTGAATTAGGCGGTACAGATCAGAAATTTAATCTTCTTGTTGGCAGAGATATTCAAAGAGAAAACGGACAGGAGCCTCAGGTCATTTTAACTATGCCTTTGCTTGTTGGGACCGACGGTGTTGAAAAGATGAGCAAATCTTACGATAATTATATCGGAATTTCTGAATCACCTAAAGAAATTTATGGGAAGACTCTTTCCATTCCTGATAGTTTAATTTACATATACTATGAGCTTGCAACTGATATATCTTCATCTGAATTAAAAGAAATAAAACATCAGCTCGATGACTCAAAAGTAAATCCTAGGGAATTAAAAAGAAGACTTGCTCGTACTTTAGTCAGAATGTATCACAGTGAACAAGCTGCAATCCAGGCTGAAGAAGAGTTCGACAAAATCTTTATAAAAAAAGAAGTGCCGGACGAAGTTGAAGAATTTAAAATTGATGACAATAATTCAGAATTCAATATATTAGACCTGATTCTGAAAGTTAATTTTGCAC
>JACAFA010000077.1 GCA_013388525.1 Ignavibacteriaceae bacterium
ATCACATCCAGGACAGCAGAAACCAATTAACTTTCCGTTGTATTCAACTGTTGGTGCATCTGCATCTATTTCTTCACCTTTTATCGGACATACTTTATTCCATATCTGCAGAGATGCTGTCTCACCGCTTTTTTCCGTACTAACTCCGGTTGAAGATTCCTTCATTCCGGAACAGCAGCTTGATTTTTCTGAACATTCTTTCTTTTCAGTTTCAGGTTTTTCCTGTGCAACTGCAAATACAGCAAGGAAAGAAACAAGAGAAAATATTAAAATGAGTTGTTTTAACATTGTGTTACTCCTTTTGTTTTGTTTTTGATTTGATATGAGTTATTATTTTCTACCGATAAATTTTGTACCATCTTCACTTAAGTTCTTCGAATACTTTTCAGGATTCTTTTCGAATTTAGCATCGCAGCCGGGACAGCAAAAGCCGTAAAGTTTTCCATTGTATTCAACTGTTGGTCCGTCAACATCAACTTTGTTGCCCATTACCGGACATACTTTATTCCAGATTGTTAACTCTGTTGATTCAACAGCAGCACTTGAATCACCTGATTCAATTGCTTCCACTAATGAATCCTGTTGTGCTTCCTCTTTTAGCTCCTCGGGTTTTTCTTGAGCAAAAGCTATTGAATAAATTAATATTGTAAATGAAAATATAATTACTAGTTGTTTTAACATTTAATTATTCCTTATCATTTAATTATAATATCATTGCGAGGAATCCGGCTACTGACGGATGACGAAACAATCTGAAACTTATTATTCAGCAGATTGCTTCACTCGACTAAAGTCGGATTCGCAATGACAGTTTTTAATTAAAGAACACTCAATCTTAAACCAAGATAAAATTTCCTGCCGTCAATTGGACCCCAAACCAGTGATGAATCAAAATACTCACCGAATGGATCATCGGATGCAATGATAGGATTATCCTGTTTGAAATCTAATAGATTTTCTGCACCAAAATACAAATCAACAATATCAATTCTCTTTGTAAGTTGTGCATTGATATTCACAAACTCAGAAAAAGTTTCTGGTCTCTTATACTGCTCTGGATTCTCTTTTGTTGATGGAACTCTTCCATCACCATTCAGCAAGAATGATGCATCAAATAACCACTCTCTCTCTTCAGTTGCATATGACAATGTTAATAATACTTTGTACCTGCTTACAAGAGGTTTGGTTAAAAACTGATCACCGAATTGCGTTTTCACATCTGAATATCTGAAAGCAGCAGACAAATCTAATCTCTGAAATAATTCATAAGCAAGTTCTATCTGATAATTATTTGAATATGATTTTCCATCTAAATCATAAAATCTAACCTGTCTCACATCACTGTCAATATCAACAACAGTTTGCTTAATGAAATCAGTTCTGTAATAGTCGGCAGTAATTCTGAGGTCACGATTGCTTATTGAAAAATATCTTGTCAAATTAAAACCATAATTCCAGCCTTCTTCATAAGTTGGATTATTTATAACTACAAACTGTCGTGAGCTTGCAAGGTAATTCATATTTTCTGCCAACAGATTTACTGAACGAAAACCTTTTCCGGCGGATATTCTTAATGTTGTATTATCATCAAAACCATACTTTACATGAATTCTTGGTGTAAAAAGAGTTCCATATAGATTATGAAAATCAACTCTGGCACCAGGAACAACTGCAATCTGCGGAAATGGTGAGTAATTATATTCTGCAAATATTCCGGGTCTCGATTCTTTTCTGAAATAATCTATGCCATTGAAGTTTTCATCATATTGATCAAATACATAGCTGCCGCCAAGTGTTACTGCATGAATTTCGTCTTTAGTCTTTGTTTCAAAAATAAGATTAGCGTAGAAAGATCTTAAATGCGAATTGTATTCTCTGTATCCGAATAATGAATTTTGATTTTGATATTGACCATTCAGAATTAATCCCATGCTGGTATAGGGTTCATCGTTAAAGACATATCCATTTTTTGCATAAACTTCATAGCGTTCGGTGTCAATATTGATATCATATGGATGACCTGAATGACTACCGGAATGTGTTTCCGAAATTTGACCCGCATTTCTCTTTTCATTAATAATTTGGATGCCGAACTGAGATTCATATCCAGTAAATGAATGGTAATTCCATCGATTCAAAAAAT
>JACAFA010000188.1 GCA_013388525.1 Ignavibacteriaceae bacterium
AAATTATCAACTGCAAGCATATTATAATTATAGGTTTCCGGATTTGTTAAGATGGATATCACAACATCTTTCAATGAGACAGCCTGCTCCGGTAAACCCTGAGGATTTATTACCTGAACTGGAGAAATTTTCCTCAATTCTACAAAGTGACTGCTGTCAGTAAAATCAATATCAAATTTTCGGTGAATAAAAACCTGACGTGCAAACTTTACGTTGTAAGCACCGGGCAAATCAATTTTATTATCAGGAAAGACTACCTGCCTGCTTGCCGTAATCACGTGTCCAAGAAAGAAATGTTCCCAGATGTTGTTAGGATATCCTCTGTTTCCTGAAGCAGAAAATCCATCATCACCAACAATCTGATAGGAATAAAGAGTACGGGTATCATGAGATAAACCATTTTTATCTATAAACGGATGGATGAGTGATGTGTCAATAAAATAATTTAATTGGATTGCTTCTTCACCATCAGCATCGAACTTTGGAAGATTTTTAAACTTCACTTTAACCGAGTCACCATCAAAATGAACCATAAAATATTTATCTGAATCATCGGGAATGACAGGATTACTTTCTTCTTTGCTGCAGCCAAAAATCAATAACAGTAAAGAGAAAACAGCGAATAGTCTGAAAGGAGTAAAAAAGTGAACGGTCATAACTACTCCATAATTTATTTTAATAATAACGACGTTGTGCTTAACCCGCAGCCCAGAATAAGACCGCCGAATAGAAGCACAAACATTAATTATTTAAAAAATTTTGTTTAGCAAAACAAAGCCGAACAAGTTAGCCGACACGGAACAACTACCTTTACAATTGCACAAATGCCGAATTCGAAAACGCTGTCGCCTTGAGCCACTTGTTAGGCAGTTTTTTTACACAATTACTTTTAAATATTTTCGTTTAAATATTACATCATCAATAGGAACATCTTCAATTAATAAATTAATTGGCGGAAGTTTTTCTTTATAAGTTTTGCAAAATTCATTATGATATTTTGCTAACATTGCATATTTCTTTATAACATTTTCATCATTATTAATTTTAAGACTTCTTATAATTAGGTTTCTATGCGTAATTAAAAAATTGTGGTCATAATTAATTGTTTGAAGATAATTTAAATAATATCTGTCCTTAATAATTTCAATTATAGGAATGCTTAAAAATTCGTTGGTGTCGATTAACAATTCATTTTCAATAAATAGTTTTTTTATGTCATCTGAAATAGTTATAAATGGATAAATAGTATCTTTTGTTTCAAGTTTAACTGCTTCAATTAAAGCTGAACCCCAAATTACTTCATCATCAAAATATAAAAGTCCTTTAGTAATTCCTCCTCGAATAAAATAATTAGCTTTTATTAAAGTTTTTTGATAATCAATAATGTGCTGTAAAATCAGATGAAAATCGGCAATTGTTTTTTCCGTTGCTGGTAAAGCAATAAATATATTGTCAGAAAATATTTTGATTTTATAATGAAGTGGCTTACTGATTTCTGTTAAAAAATTATTTTGGGTTACTACATATTGAATAAAATATTTAAACTCAGATTGTAACTCACTATAGCTAATATTTTTTTCTATACGATTACTATATCCCAGTATATCGAGATAAATGCAGAAGTGTTCTTTTAATTCATATTTCATTGAACTTGATTACATTTATTTAGTTATTTCATTCAAACGTTTTAACCAAATATTTATTTTTTCATCGAGTTTATTAATTCTGATGTACATTTCTTTTTTTAATTCTTTACCATTGTTTCTAACTTCGTTGATTATTTTGAGATTGGTTTTAATTTCTTCTTCTGTATTTAATGCAAAAATATCATTTGTAAGATTAACTAATAATTCGCCGTCATCCTTAGAAATATTTTTGTTTTTAAATAGAGATGCATTGCTCATTATTTTTTTAACTTCATAGAATTTATTTTGAATTTTTTCCAAATCCACAAGCAATTTTTGGATTTTAGTCTTTTGTCTTTTTGATTTTATTTCATTTAAAGAATTTGATAATTTCTTTTTAAATAAATTTGCTCTATACTTAAATAATTTACTTTTAATTGTTGCCCTATCGTAACCAGACTCAAAATTATTTATTAATTCCTTAGGATTCCAATTCTTCATCTCGCAAGTAATTGATACTACTTTCATAATTGTTTCGGGTGTAATATATCCAATTGTTCTTTCGTGAATAACATAACTATAAGATTTGTCCTCTTTTTCCTTATAGTCAGTGTTATATGAAATAACTTTGTATGCAGGATATAAAATATGACCAAAGCCTAAATAAGCGGCTGCTATATCTGTAAATATTTCATTTTCATTTTCGGCTAGCTTACGAATATTGTGCTGATATAAAAAATGGTGAGTTATTTCGTGAGCCAATATTCCTAAAAGGTTAATAATAGCATAACCTTTTTTATTAACAATTGTAATTTTTTGACTTCCTTCAAAAAGTCCAGCATAATCTCTTTCTCTTTCGAATGAACGAATTGTTCCATTAGATTCACAACTAAAAACCCTATTTAGATTATTGTATCTGTCTAAACCTTCTTCAATAAATATTACACGTGGTATGATAAATAATCCTAAAAAATAACACATATTTTCAGCTACTTTTTGTAAGGTAGAAACAATGTTATAATCATAAATCATACTATTTTTAATTTCAAAAGGATATATATAATAATTTTGTTTTGAGATTGGTGATGATGAAAATTTAGAATGTAACTCATTTATTATTTTTTGTACCTCGGAATAACTTAAATTAGCTCTTTCTTTGATAGAAGGTTCTTTTTCAATCATCTCAATTTTACAAACCGGACAGAGTCTATAAACTTCTTTGTATTCTGTATAACAACGTGGACAATAACGTACCAATTATTTGCTCTAATTTATTTTTTGATAATGGAAACTATTTAAATAACTTAACTGCCTAACTACTATTTAATGGTAATCATATTATTCTTTATAGCCTCAACAATAGTTTTAATTTCTTCTTCATCGATTGTGAAGACATCTAACAAAAATTCACCTTCACGCATAATGCCCAAAACGGGTTTTTCATTTCTAAGCAGGGATTTGAATAATTTATCAGCAAACCTGCCTGTCCGGTAGGCAGGATTCTTTTCATCTATTTCAGGAAGAATTTTAACAGCATAACTATCCAATTCAAGCTGCGGTAATGCACCTCCACCGCATTGAGCTTTCGTTTCAACAATTTCATTTTTTATTTGATTGCTTTTCAGTTCATCAGATAATTTTTCAGCAATCTGAAGCAATTCATCTTTTGACCTGTTCAGCATTCTGAAAACAGGTGATTTGCTGAATAAGTCCTCTTCCTTCAGATAAAATTTCAGAATTACATTAAGTGAAGCGATTGTGAATTTATCAACTCTCAAAGTTCTCATTAGCGGAGCTTTTGAAAGAGTCTTTATCAAATCCTTCCTGCCTGCAATAATTCCTG
>JACAFA010000138.1 GCA_013388525.1 Ignavibacteriaceae bacterium
CCATAAGACGGATGCCATTTATCTGATGAATCATTTTCTATAAAAACTCTTCCTGTTTCTGCGAAAAGATTTATCCCGACATTACTTTTGAATATCAGATTTAAAGGAGTTACAAAAATTCTCAATTCAGCCTGACCAAAAAGAGCAGCATCACCTGCAAATCTTTTATCGTTATAACCTCTTAACGAATTATTTCCACCAACAGTTGCTCCTGCATAGAATGGATATTTGCCAAATACTTTGCTGCCACCTGCTCTTAACGCAAGTGTGGTAAAAGAAATAAACTCAGGATGAAGGTAACTTCTGATATCAAATCCGGTATAATAAAAAGATTCAGCACTACTGAAAATTTCAGGGAATAATCTGGTGTATAATTTTGCAAAGTAGCCTTCGGTTGGGAAGTTATTGTTGTTTCTTCTATCAAATTCCAGAGCCAGATGAAAACCTAAAGGACTGATTCTACCTAATCCATAATCTTCAAACTTAAAGTCAGTGAGAAGTGTATCATTATTTAAAGAAGTTGTTGACTGAATAAAAGAAATTCCAAAACTACCGGTTAATTTCTCGTTTAAATTATAATACATGGTTGGGAATAATGTAATTATTTTCTGATCAAGTTTATAGTAATCACTTTTCTCAAGCTCATTATCAAAAGTAGTTTCATTACCATAGCCAAAATAACGTGTGACAAACTGTTCCGTTGCTTCAATCAATAAATTCAGCCTGCCATTTCTAACTACAGAATAAAAATCTGCTTCGTATGCTGCAGCAAAATTTCCGAAACGGGTTGCATAGCTCAAAGTGATTTGCTGCATGTAATCCTTAGGGATTGCTCTGAAGTTATACTGGTTTAACTGAACTCCACCTCCAATTGTTAAACCATAGTCTGTATCAAGTCCAAGAACAGGAACTAACAGCCAGTTATGCCCATGGTCAATTTGTTGTGGCTCATACTTTTCCTGTTCATTTTCAGGTTCAGGCCAGAATGAATTGTCGTAAGAAGTTCCTGGTCCTTTCACCACAGAAGTATTTTTACCACTATCATAAAATTTTGTTTTTCCTTGAACTGCTGAAAAAGGAGTTATAGAAAGAAAATATCCGTAAACTGTTGAATGATCTATTAGTTCGTCCTTACCTTTACCTCCGATTATTCTGATTACAGGCGCTTCTGTACATTCTCCAAATAGATATGCTTTATCATCGCCATCATTTAAGTGAATTCTCAGGTCTTTAATAATTTCATTGTCAAATACTTTGCGAAATAATGGATCACCTTTACCATTACCAGTTGTTTTATCTCTCCTGTAAATTGATACTATAGTGGATTTATCATCATATCGATTAACTACAACATAATCATCTTCATCACTACAAAAAATATCAGTATATTTGTTAACGAGACCATAAAGCTCATCAGAAGCCCATTGCAGATTATCTCTTCTTGATTTTAATTTGGAAGCAATTTCATCAGCACAAATATCATATACTTCCGGTGGGAGGTGTTTGACAGCATCATCAATTACCTCATCGGTGAGACAGTATTTAACATAAGCTGTTACTGAATCCCAGTTTTTTTTATCAAGCACTGTTAAAACTCTTCTGTCTAAGAATCTTCCGTTCCAGGTAAGATCTTCAATTTGATTATATTCTTCACCAAAGTGATTCAGCTGAGGAACAATATATGCTGCAACGAATGGAAACAGACCATCATATTTTGAAAAAGCCTGATCTCTGTCGCGTGGAATTGGTTTCCATATTTTTACAGTTTCGCTGTCAATCTTTTCTTCATATTGAGCCCAGCGCCACTGATCCATGTGTCTGTCCCAGTCACCAACAATCATATCAATTAATCTTGCTTTAAGATATTCTTCAGCATCAATTTTTTGACTTCGTTTTTCCGCCAAATAATCGAATAACTTATAAGTTCCTTTTACATCAATTGCATTTTGAAAGGCAGATACACCATCTTCTCCTTCAGTTGGATGTTCCTCAATAAAACCGGGAATACCACCAAATTCATTTTTGTATTCTCCGAGTAATTCATCATCCGGAAGAAAAAAAAGTTTGGGTTCAGCCTGAATTACTCCAACAGCATTTAAAATAGGAGCTACGACGAGAGCACCAAATGGATTTGCAGTACTTATCTGATCTTTGATAATATCTTCAGCAATAGATTCGCGTAAATCTTCCGGTAAAACTTTTGAAGGGTCTTTATCAAGTGATCTGAATTTCCAGATTTTACCATTCTTACTTTTAAACTGAAGAGATTTGGTTTGCATTCCACCGCCTTTACGAATCGGGATTAAACCACCATCAAATTCCTTAAGCTGAAGAACTTCGATTTTGACAGGTGTTGTCCAGACTTTACGCCAATGTTCACCAAACCAGAATTCATAAAATCCACTTGCAGCGTAATGCTCACCCGGAATTATGGTGATATAATTTTTGGTATCTGTTTGCTGAGAGTTAATCAGTGGTTGTAATGCTAAGAAAAATAATAGTATGAAATAATAGCTTTTCAAGCTGATTCTATTTTTTCTGAATATTACTATTTACTTTTATCAGTGTGAATAAAAAACTATTCCAAAGGTAAATTCATTCGCTGAAGAATTTCTTTAAATCGCGGATAGTCATGGAGCTCTTTCCAGAATTTACCGTTTATAAAATTCAGACCGCCCAAACGTTTATCTACCGCTTTGTGAAGTGAATCAATTGCTTTATCCAATTCACCTAATCCGGTGTAAACAATTGCAAGTTCCAGATCAATTGTTAAGTGCTCTGATTCCATTGTTTCTGCTTTTTTAATAAACTCCATCGCACGTTCATTTTGTCCAAGCCTGGTATAAGCGTAACTCAGACCGGCAGTTGCTTTTATAATATTTGTCGGTTCATTTAAAATCTTGTTGAAAATTTCGATAGCTTTATCAAATTGATTTGATCGCAAATACATCCATGCCAGACTATTCCATGCATCACCAAAATCGGGATCGAGCTCAATCGTTTTTTCCTGTTGAGCAATTGCGTTTTCAGTTTGGTTATTATTGAAGTAAATATATGCCAGGCTGTAACTGATTGGTGCATTCAGAGGGTCAATTTGATATGCAAACTCACACTGCTTTAATGCTTTTTTATGATAGGCTAAAGTAGTTAGAAGCAGCGCATAGTATTGATGAGTTTCAGCTGAGTTCGGATTTATTTCGAGAGCTTTAAGGAAACACTTCTCTGCCCCCACCCAATCCCAATCGTTAAAATACTTAATCATTCCCATAGAAATTTGTGTGTCAATCAGTGTATTATCAATTTTAGCTGATTTATCAGCATACTCTCTTGCTTTTGAATATGCTACTTTATTAGACATAAAGCCAGCCGCACCTAAAAATATATAACAAGCAGCCAGTCGTGAATATGCAAGTGAAAAATCCGGTGAAATTGCTAGAGCATCCTCAAAATATTTTATTGCTTTAAGAACAAAATCAGGTGACCATTTATTCCAGTTATATAACCCTTTCAGGTATAAATTGTATGCATCAATATTTTCAGTCGGAACTTTGACAAGGGATTCAGAAGGCTTATTAATTTGAATTGTTCTTTTTAAGTGATCAACAATTGAATTGGTGATTTCATCCTGAACTGTAAAAATATCCTCGAGGTCTCTGACGTAAGTTTCAGACCATTTATGATAACCATTCTCTGTATTGATTAGCTGTGCTGTAACTCTAATCCGTTTGCCATATTTACGTACGCTGCCTTCCAACACGGTTTTAACACCCAGCAATTTTCCAATTTCTCTTATGTCAATATTTTTTCCTTTGAATGCAAAAGATGATGTACGTGAAGTAACCAATAGTCCATCAACTTTAGCAAGTGCGTTTAGCAGTTCTTCCGTTATACCATCACTAAAATATTCGTTGTCTCTCTCCGAACTTAAATTAACAAACGGCAAAACAGCAATTGAATGATCAGAGATTGCTGATTTAACTTCCAGCTGCTCAGGAGTTGGTATGATAATACCCTCGGATTTAATAGCATAAAGTTTAACCGCGTATTTGACATTTTTCAGTTCATATCTGCCCAAAAATACTGAAGAGATTTCTTTTTGATTTTTTAATTCATCATTTATTTTATCTGAAACCAGAACACTTCCTGGTAAAGCTATATTTTCGATCCGCGAAGCAATATTTACTCCGTCTCCATAAACACCTTCGTCATCATAAACCACATCACCGGCGTGAATACCAATTCTTAAAGGAACTTGTGGTGCTTTCTGAAGCTCTTGCTGAATTTTAGCGCCGCAGATTGCAGCCTCAACTGCACTTCCGAATATTGATAAAGTTCCATCTCCATAATATTGAAGTATCTGCCTACGATGGTCAAATATTAATCTTTCCAAAACTGCCCGATGTTTATCTCTAAGAATTTTTGCCTGCTTTTCATTTTCCTGCATCATGGCGGTGTATCCCACCATGTCAGTAAACATAATCGCTGCAAGCATTCTTATTTCTTTCATATCAACAATTTATAAATGAATAAACTAAAAATTATAACGCGTGGGAAAAAAATTAAAGGACTAATGGGTTAAATGCAAAATAGCATCAATGAACGGTAATGACATAATTTTGGATGAAAGGAAGAATTTAGAATCTTCCTTTCACCCTTGAATTAATTATTTTTTCTTTGAACCGGCTTCAGCAACTGCAATGGCAGTCATGTTAATTATATCATCAACTGTTGCACCTCTCTGGAGGACGTGAATTGGTTTCTTCATTCCCATTAAAATTGGACCAACAACAGAAGCTTGTCCTATTCTTGCCATTAGTTTATATGCAATGTTTCCTGAATTAAGATCAGGGAAGATTAATACATTCGGGCGACCTTTTAACGTTGTAAACGGAAATTCGTTTTCTCTAATTTCAGAAATAACAGCAGTATCTGCCTGCATCTCACCATCAATCATCAGATCAGGTCTGAGTTTTTTAACTATTTCAGTGGCTTGTTTTACTTTAATTGATTCAGGGTAAGGAGCACTGCCGAAATTACTGAATGAAAGCATTGCAATTTTGGGAACAACATCAAATTCCTTAGCAGTATCAGCAGCAGAAATTGCAATTTCAGCTAATTGTTCTGCAGTTGGATTGACATTTACAGTTGTATCCGCGAAGAAATAAACATCCTGTTTAGCAAATACAATATATAAACCTGAAACAACTTTCAATCCTTCTTTCATACCAACACACTGGAGTGCCGGTCGAATTGTAGTAGGATAACTTGTTGTTAATCCGCTTATAAGAGCATCAGCTTCTCCTAATTCAACCATCATCGAACCGAAGAAGTTTGGTTTCTTCATCAGGCCTTGTGAGTCCTTCAGGATTGCTCCTTTTCTGGTACGTTTCTGGAAAAATGCATTAGCGTATTGGGCTCTTTTATCACTTGATTCAGGATCAATAATTTGAAATTCACTTTGTTCAAATCCAAGTTTCTCAACTGTTTCCTTTATAATTTTTTCGTTACCAAGTAATACCGGATATGCAATATTATCATTATAAACAACGTGAGCAGCTCTAATAATTTTTTCTTCCTCTCCTTCAGGATATACAACCTTAGCAGGTTTCTTTTGTGCTTTATGAATCATAACTCGTATTAACTCTTTTGAAAGACCAAGTCTTTCTTTGAGTTCTTCTTCATACTTCTGCCAATCCATTTCTTTAATCTTTGCAACACCTGTTTCGATTGCTGCTTTGGCGACTGCAGGTGCAACATACCAAAGCACTCTTGGATCAAAAGGTTTAGGAATAATATAATCTTTGCCAAAAGAAAAATCTTCCCCGCCATAAGCACGAAGCACCATCTCGGGAACTTTTTCTTTTGCCAGTTTAGCAAGTGCTTTTGTTGCAGCCATTTTCATTTCATCATTGATAGCTGTAGCTCTGACATCCAGAGCTCCTCTGAAAATAAATGGAAAACCAAGAACATTATTAACCTGATTCGGAAAATCGCTTCTTCCGGTTGCCATAATAAGATCTTCTCTTACAGATACTGCTTCGTCATACATAATTTCCGGATCAGGATTTGCCATAGCAAATATGATAGGATTTTTCGCCATTGACTTAACCATTTCTTTACTAACAACGCCACCAACGGATAATCCGATAAATACATCTGCATCTTTCATTGCATCAGCAAGCGTAGCGAAACCTTTATCCTGAGCAAAATACTGCTTGTATTTATTAAGATCATTTCTGTCTTTTGTAATACAACCTTTTGTATCAAACATCCATATATTTTCTTTCTTAGCACCGGCCATTATATAATGTTTGCAACAAGAAATTGCAGAGGCACCAGCACCATTGACAACAATTTTCACTTTATCCAATTTTTTCCCTGCAACTTCTACTGCATTGATTAAAGCAGCACAGGATATTATTGCTGTACCGTGTTGATCATCATGGAATACAGGAATTTTCATTGTTGCTTTCAGTTCTTCCTCTATTTCGAAACACTCGGGAGCTTTAATGTCTTCAAGATTTATCCCCCCAAATGTTGGTTCGAGCACTTGAACAGTTCTGATTATTTCTTTAGAATCGTGAGATGCAATTTCAATATCGAAGACATCAATATCTGCAAATCTTTTAAATAGAACTCCCTTACCTTCCATAACAGGTTTTCCGGCTTCGGCTCCAATATCTCCCAAACCAAGAACAGCGGTTCCATTTGAAACTACTGCAACCAAATTTCCCTTTGCAGTATATTTATAAACATCCTCAACATTATTATGAATTTCTCTGCAAGGTTCAGCTACGCCCGGAGTATATGCAAGTGAAAGATCCCGCGAAGTTAAACACGGCTTTGTTGGGATTACTTCTATCTTGCCCTTTCTTCCCATCGAATGATATTGAAGGGCTTCTTCTTTACTGATTTTCATTCTTTTCTCCTGATAAGTTTATTTTTCACATAGTTAGATTAATTTTTATAAATTGAACAGATATGAACGTTTTTATCGTTATAATTATCATCTGGGATGTATTATTGATTTTATCGGATGATGTAAACATTAAATAAATTTACATCACAAAATTACTTGAAATTTCTGAATTAGCCTAAGTTAAGCTGAGGTTTTCATTGAATAAAGTTGAACAATTAGCAATTATTTTCCTCTGCTTGCCAATGCTGCATCTTCAATAAGTTTTTCGGAAAGTTCCTTGCCAAGATAAAGATCAATTATAAAATGAATTAAGTATAACAGAGGTGTAAGAAAAACTGCAACAAAAAATTTATAAATGTAATTAACCAAACCTATTGCAAGCACCAGCGATAAGTCCCAACCAGCTCCAAAGTAAAATGCAATAAGAAGTACAACAAAGCTATCAATAAACTGCGAGACAAGAGTTGATCCGGTTGCTCTGAGCCAGATTTTTTTGCTCCCTGTAAAAGATCTAAGGAAATGAAATACGGAAACATCTACAAGCTGCCCAACTAAAAATGCTACTAATGAACCAAATATTATCCATAATCCCTGCCCGAAGATAGCATCGAAAGCCAAATCCATATTTACAGTTCCGTACAATGTTTTGCGCTCAATCCAGAAATCGGCAGGACTTAAGCCCATTGCTAAGTAAACCATTAAAAAAGCATATGCTATTAGAGTTGCCGCAGTGAAAGACATGAACCGTACGCCTTTTCGACCAAAATATTCATTGATTATATCAGTCATAATAAATACAACCGGCCATAATAAAACTCCTGCAGTTAAATTGAAAGAAAGATTCCCTTCACCGAAAAATGAAAGATTAATAGGTTGGATACCAAGCAATTTTTCGAGAGAAAATATTTTAACTCCAATAAATTCAGCGAGAAGTGCATTAGCTACGAAAAACGATCCGAGAATGTAGAATAAAGTATTGGCTTTGTCGCGCATTAATATTTTAAGTTATTTTTAACGGGAATATATAAAAAAAAGCGGTATCGTTAGTGATACCGCCTTCGTGGAGAGAGTGCATTACTGAGGTATTTATCTTCTGGTTTTTTCTTTTGAATTATCTTTTTGAATCGATCTGTCAGTGTTCAACTTTGTTTCACTCGTTCTTCTTTGCTGATTTTCATTTCTGCTTTGTTCTTTTACTTCATTTTTCCTGACCTGGTCATTATTTGAAACTCTGGTATTCTCTCGTTTTACCTGTGTGTTTTGTTCCTGTCTTTTTTTGTTAAGCTCAGCAGTATCGTTTGAGTTTATCCAACTCTGATCTTTAACATTGTTTTCGCTTCTCGTATTGATATTATTATTCTTTCTGACATTTTCATTTTGGTTGCTGACCTTACCTGTTTCACTTTTCCGTTTTTCAATGGTTTCATTATTCCTACTGACATTTATATCAGAGTAACTTTTAGTCTTGGAACGATTCTGTTCGAAAATTTTGTCAACACCTGTCTTCACATTATATCTGGACTGATCTTTCGAACTCACTTCAATATTTCTATCAAAAGATTTATCCCTTTTCTTTTCACCTGTTGTGTTTTCTCTTCGTCCAATCTGGACTTTATCCAGATCGAGTGAAGTTTTTCTATTTTCACGTTTGACTTCCATACGACCCAGGTCGTTCTTTACTAATTCATCACGCTTTAAGTCAAGAGTACGAATTTCATCTCTTTTACCATAGTCGTCACGAGTGAATTCCTTAGCATCACGAACTCTGATTATGTCACGCTGTCTGATTTCCTTTCCTGAACGATCGCTGACATATTTTACATCAACACCTCTGTTTTGAACTCTGCCGTTGTGGTAACTGTAGTTATTACGATATTTTGTTCCATTATAAATTCTATACTTATATCCAGGCTCGGCATAATAATTATATACATACGGATCGCAGAAATAATTGTAATTAACAAAGTTCCAATAAGTGTAAGGCGTATAGTATGTATTTGTAAAATAAATTCCGACAGAAACTGAAAATACTGCATATGGATGTAATGGAGCCCAGCCAATGTAGTTGTTATCATATCTCCATTCGACCCAGGCAGGAGCCCATTCATAATCAGGATACCAAAGCCATCCATAGTAATCATCATAATACCATCTTCCGTAATGATAGGTGATGAAACCAAAAGGTTCATAGGAATCCCAATACCAGCCGTCATAAGTCCAGACCCATCTTCCCATTTGATAAGGCAGCCAGTTTACCCGAATTATTGTTGGTCTCCAAACAACAACTCCATAATCAACTTCTATCCAGGTCCCGTATGGTGAAAGTTGTGTGTAGAAATATCCACCCACCCCGTGATGATGTCTTTTTGCATCTGCATTGAAAGTTACTGCAGTGAAAAGAACGATTGCAAGAATTATGATCCGTTTCATTTTACACCTCCGTGTTATGGTTTCAGTTGAGGAAACCCAACGTTGATGCCAGGTGTAAAAATGAAATTTTATTTGATTTTAAGCAGAAAGTGGAATTTTTATGTCTATTTAATTGGTCAGCTAATTTCTAATCTGTGCGCAGAATGATTATCTCTTAATCTTCCTTGATTTCCATAAGTAATTACCAAATGCACCTACCAATCCGGCAAATATTATGTAAGGAATTTGAAGTATTTCTGAAATAAATAAATGTTTTAACTGCAGATCATTAAAAATAATTCTTTTACCTGTTGAAAGAATTCGAAACTCCAGAATAATTTTTAAAGAGATTGAAATCAGAAATGATATCAAAAAGATTTGGTGATATAATAAGCCAAGAAATATTTGAATTACCAAACTCACATAAAACAAATAGATAAGAATCAGTTTTAACACAAGTAACTTATCACTATAGAATAATCCTTTGCTTGCCCATCGTTTACGCTGCTGATAAAAATCACCTGCAGTTTTATTTGCCTCAGTTTTTACTATTGCATTTTTATCACTACAGAACTTCACTTTGAAATCAGTATCCTTCGAAATCTTTTGCATTAATAGTTCATCATCGCCGGAGGATAAATTCATATTATCATTAAAACCGCCAACTTCATTAAAAACTTTTCTTCTGTAAGCGATGTTTGCAGCATTACAGATTGTTGGATGTCCGGAACCTATAAGTCCTGCGCCACAAAGCACCAGACCGGCAAATTCAAGTTTTTGAAATTTTGAGAATGCAGAACTATTCTCTTCAAATTCAACGGGTCCTGATACAAAACCTGTCAATGAATCAAAAGTAAGAAGTAAGGACTTCAGCCATTCTTCATTATAAACACAATCAGCATCAGTTGTAACGATGATATCGCCTCTGGCATTTTCAATTCCATATCTAATTGCTCTTTTTTTATGAGCATTCTTTGAGAATTCTTCAGGTACTGAAATTACCCTGATATTATTTTTTTTAATTTTGTTTTTTAACAATTCAGAAGAATTATCCTCTGACGAATCATCAACATAAATTACTTCATACTTTTCTGACGGATATAACTGAGACTCGATAGACTTTAAATTCGCAAGTATATTCTCTGATTCATTTCGAAATGGAATTATAACCGAAACAAACTCGTGAGGCAGATATTGGTTTTTGTTTGGTTGTAAACTATTTAATCCTCTGAATATTCGCTGCAGGAATAAAAGATAATGCACCAACAGAAGAAAAAATAGTAACAATAATAAATCAATAGCAGGTGAATCAGTTACCATTTTTTCTCAGGAACATTCCAACACCTATTAAAGCAGGAATGAGAAGATTAATAACAAAAAGCATAATAGAGGCATTAAAGCCGATGGCTGCTGTTTCTCCCATTTGAGTAAGAAAGTAAATGGAAGCTCCTTCCCTGATTCCAAGTTCACCTAATGATACAGGAGGAATAATCGTTTTGACGAACATAATTAGATTAGCAGCCCATAAATAATCAAGGAAATTATAATGGTTCGAGAATGCCATCACAAGCAAAGCATATTGAATCAAAAAACAGGAATAAAAAAGAAATGATATCAAGAGCATCTTATAAAAATAAATTCTGTCAAGATTTTCAAAAACCCGGAGTTTATTAAGAAAAGCTTTCAACCGAGCCGATGAGCTGATTCTAGAAAATAAAATGTTGTTCCAGAATCTTTTACTCATCATTAAAGAAATCAGTAAATATAATAATGTGAATATAAGAATGAACAGAGACAGAACTAAATAAACTGATACTCCATAATAAAAATAAATGAAAAGCAAACTTGATACAGCCCCGAAGGAAGCTACCATCAACAAAGGGAAAAATTTATCAACAAGAGTTGCAAGAGTAACCTGAAGAAGAGATTTTTCTTTAAACTCTATTCCTCTTCCAAAATACTCTCCTACTCTTAAAGGAGTAATAATTCCGGCAGAGAATCCATAGAATAAAGATCTAAATACTTTGAGCTGATCTGATTCACCCAATACTTCTGTACAGGTTAGTTTCCATTTAGAAAACTGCAGAAAAATATTAATAACACCAAGCAAAGTTACAATGCCAATAATTGTAAGATTAGCTTCTTCGATAGCCAGCAGTATTTTATTATAATCAATTACATTTACGATATAATAAATTAAACCAGCAGCAATCAGCAGTTTAGCAGCAATCAAAATTGCGTTCTTATTAATTGCGATTGTATTTTTTAACCCACTAATCCCTTTAATCATCAGAATATTTTATTGTTCTATCTCAAATATATTAACTTTTAAACCTTCAGTGCAGTTAGTGCACATCGGGACTGATTTTCTTCCGGATAGTATTTTATTCCTGAAATCAAAATACTTTTCTGATTCCCAGACATCACCAAAAGCTTTGCCGTTAGTTACACCAATTTGGTGCTGAGCGTCTTTATCAAAGCAGCAAGGTACAACTCTCCCGTCCCACGTTATTACAGAAGTACGCCACAAAGCAAAACAATGATTTTTAATTTCATTTTTAATTCTGAAAGTATTGTTTTCAAGAATATATCTCCGATATTTTTGATTTTTTGGAAGATACTTAACTGCATTTTCAAATGAAGAAATCTGCATAGTCTTAAAAACAAGTTTGTCCACACCAACATCTTTACAATATTTTTTTACCTCATTCATCTGGTGTTCATTTTGCTTCATCACAATAAACTGAAATTCTGTGAAAGGTTTTTTTAATCTTCTTTCTTTTTTTCTTTTAATGAGTAATCTCAGTCCATTATCAGCCTGCTCAAATGTTCCACCAACGCGATACTTCTGATAACTTTCTTCATCAAGTCCATCCACTGAAAAAATTAATTTATCCGGAGCGTTATCAAGAACTAAATCAACATTCTGTTCATTCACAAAATGACCGTTTGTGCTGATTGAAACATAAATTTTTTTTAACTGAGCATATCGGATCATTTCAGGTAAATTTTTATTTATATAAGGTTCTCCCTGAAAGAACAACTGAATGTAAAAGCCTGTATCACTTATTTCATCGATCAATTTTTTGAAGTCTTCAGTTTTAAGTAAACCTAATGGTCGGGTTAAAGAACCTAATCCGGAAGGACATTCCGGGCATTTCAGGTTGCAGTGATTTGTCGGCTCAATGGAATAAGATATCGGCATTCCCCAGACAATAGATCTTTTGAGAAATTTAGAAAGCTGAAAGGAGCTGACAATCTTTAAAATGTTTACAGCCCGATTAACAGTTAAATACCTGAATAAATTTATCTCCAATGAATCGCACGAAAATGTTAAACAATGAAATAAAAATACTTATTTGAAAGCTAACCTGAAAGATTTCTCTTCTTTAAATTACCTGTTAAAAACATTATCTTTCGAGCCAGAATCTCACCAATTCATTCACTGAGGATTAAATGTATATCAATTTTAGCGACATACCCGGACATCAGAATCTTTTTCTTGATTACTTATATGAATTTGAAAATGTTGCTGATTTCTATGCTAATGACTTTCGAAACAGAGAAAGCTATCTTAAGACTTTCAAAAATGTTACTGAAAGCAGAGAAAGTTTGTCCTCTGATGTTGCAGAAATTATAAACAGACAATATGTAAACCTGAATCCATCCAATCTAACTAAACAGAACTTAAAAAAGTTATCAGATAAAAAAACTCTTACAATTATTACAGGTCAGCAGCTTGGAATAATTGGAGGACCACTTTACACTTTTTATAAAATTATCACTGCAATAAAATTAAGCCGTTTCCTTTCAGAAAGATATGATGATTATAATTTTGTTCCTGTTTTCTGGCTGGAAGCTGATGATCACGATTTCAATGAGGTCAGATCTGTTAAAATAATTGACGAGGAAAACTCAATTCTGACAGTCGGATACAAAGCAGAAATTGAAGAAGACGATTTAAAGCAAAGTGTTGGACTGATAAAACTTGACGGTTCTATAAATGACTTTTTTGATAATCTGACCAGATCTCTTAAAGAAACTGAATTCAAATCAAAATTGATTGAACGATTGAAGGATTTTTATAAAGAAGGCAGAACATTTAAAGAAGCATTTAAAGATTTGTTATTTAACTATTTTGATGATTACGGATTGATAATCTTTGATCCACAGGATAGTGAAGTTAAAACGCTTCTTAAGCCAATATTCAAAAAAGAAATTACAGATTTCAGAAATCATACTGAGCAACTTGTTCATGTCAGTGCAACACTTGAAGAATTGTATCATGCGCAGGTAAAAATTAAACCGGTTAATTTATTTCTTAGAGTTGACGAAGGAAGATATTCTATCGAACCGTTAGAAAATGAATACAGGTTAAGACGAAAAAGAAAAAGTTTCACTCAGGAACAATTACTTGAATTGCTTGAAAATGAACCTGATAAATTCAGTCCTAATGTATTGCTGAGACCAATTTGTCAGGATTATCTGTTTCCAACTGCATTTTATATTGGTGGTCCAAGTGAAATAGCATACTTTGCCCAAATTAAACCTCTGTATGATCTTTATAATATTACACAGCCAATGATTTATCCGAGATCGTCTGCAACTATTTTGGAAAATTCAATTAGTAATTCTCTTGAAAAATATTCGTTAACATTAAATGATATCTTTTTTGATATTGATTCAGTTAAAAAGAGAATAATCAATTCAATTGAAGAAAGTTCTGTGGATGAAATTTTCAGCGGCATAGAAAATCAGATTGAGGTAACATTCGATCAGCTTAAAGAAAAATTGTTAGATATTGATAAAACAATTGCTGACTCAAGTAATCGCTACAGAGATAAAATATTAGGTACTATTAGTGAACTAAAATCAAAAGCGGAAAAAGCTCAGCAAAAAAAATATGAAGTTACACTAAGACAAATTGATCGTGCTGCGATATATCTTTTCCCGAATTCAAATCTGCAGGAAAGAGAAATTAATTTTGTTTATTATGCTAATAAATACGGAGAAGATTTTCTGAAAAAGATTTTTGAAGAGTTGCAGATAAACAAATTTGAGCACCAGATAATAAAGCTTTAAGTTGAGATTGAATTAAGTTGCTCTAAAAAGTTCGGATTAGATACAGAGACACAGTCAAATTCATTGACTTCCCCTCCTTCTTTCATAAGAGAAGACAAAATTGCAAAAGCCATTGCTATGCGGTGATCTCCATAACTTTCAAATGGTTCAGTTAATTTTTTAATTGAACCAGAAACTCTGAAACCATCTTCAAACTCAACTACTTCCAGACCAACTTTTAATAAATTATTGCAAATAGCTTTTATTCTGTCTGATTCCTTTAATCTCAATTCAGAAGCACCTCTTAATTCAAAATCTCCCTTAGCAAAAATTCCTGCAATTGTCAGAACAGGGATTTCATCTATAATTAAAGGAATAACCTCCTCATTAATTTTCACATTGGAAAGCGTAGACGACTTAATAAAAACATCGCCGAAGATTTCATTATTCGAAATTCCTTTTTGTTCTATTTGAATATAACCACCCATCCTTTTAAACAAATTCAGGCATTCTGTTCTTGTTGGGTTTAATGAAACATCTTTTATCAGAAGTTCTGAATCCTTAGTAAGTAATACCAAAACAATGAAGAACAAAGCTGAAGAGATATCACCGGGAATAAAATATTCTTTTGACTTCGGATAATTTCTGTTTGACACTCTCGAAATAATCTTTTCATTTTCTCTGACTATCTCTAGATTTAATAAATTCTCAGTGTGATTTCTTGTTGGAAATCTTTCAACAATTATTGTTTGTTCATCAAGATGTAATCCAGCAAAAAGGACAGCACCTTTAACCTGCGCACTGGCAACAGGAAGAAGATAATTAATGGAGTGTAATTTCTTAGATGGGAATATTTTTAATGGAAGTTTACCATTATTGCTTTCAATTACCGCTCCCATTTCAGTTAATGGTTCTATTATTCTTTTCATAGGTCTGGAAGAAAGTGATTCATCTCCAACAATCACTGACTCAAAATTTTGTGTAGATAAAATGCCTGATAACAATCTGGCTGTTGTTCCTGAATTTCCTGCATCGAGTTTGCTGTTTGGTTTACTGTAACCTTTGAAACCTCTGCCAGAAATAGTACAATTTTCATAATTCAGCAAGATTTCAATTCCCAGCTCATTCAAACATTTAATTGTTGATTTAACATCATCACTATCAGAAAGATTTTTAATTATTGATTTTCCATCAGCAAGAGAAGATATCAGCAATGCACGATGAGAAATAGATTTATCTCCCTGAAATTTGAATACACCTTTGACTTTACTGATTCTTCTAAAAGTGTGAATCATTTGATACAGTTATTTCTTTGACCACTCTTCAATCAATATTCTTAATTCTTTTGGACTCATTTCACTTTTATCATAAAGTCCTTTTAAACTTCTTTGCCTCAAAGCTTCATAAATAGTAATGGCAGCAGATACAGAAACATTAAGACTCTGAACCATTCCGTACATTGGAATAAAAAATTTTTCATCAGCAAATTCTTCTGCTTCTCTTGATAAACCCCGATGCTCATTACCAAAAACAATCGCAGTCTTTTTTGTGAAATCAAGTTCATAAAGACTTTTTGCATCTGAATTTAACGATGATGCATAAATAATAAATTTTTCTTCACGAAGTTTGGAATAACATTCATCAACAGATTTAAACTTCTCCCTTTCAACCCATTTATATGCAGAAGCTGAAGACTTCTTTCCAATCTTTGGAAACTTCTCGATGTTATATATTAAAGAGACTTTGGGAACTCCTGCGGCATCGCAGGTTCTGAAAATTGCACTAACATTATGAGGATCGTGAATGTTTTCTATTACAATATGGAAGGATGGCTGTCTTTTAGAAAGCACCCACTTAATTTTTTCGATACGTTTTTCAGTTCTGAAGAATGAGTCAGACACTTTTATAGAAAACTAATTTGTAAACAGAATAGTCTTTTACTTTTCGAGCTTTATCAAGCTTGAATTTTTTAACGTCGGTTTTCAAATAAAATGCAGCAAGCTCAATAATTTTTGTTAAGACAGTATCTTCATCGTGAGCCCAGCTTTCGCAGCCATTAAGTGAAGGAATTTCAGCAGTGAAGCCGTCAATTGTTTTTGTAACTAGAATATCGAGAACCATACAATTTGGAATTAATAATTCGATTCACTTTTTTCACCGGTAACTATCTTTACACTTGCACTTGCGCCAATTCTATCAGCACCGGAAGCTATCATTGCTTCAGCGTCTTCCTTTGACCTGATTCCACCTGCTGCCTTAACACCAATTGAACTTCCGACAACATATTTCATTAAAGCGACATCACCAACATTAGCACCACCCTTGCTGAATCCGGTTGAGGTTTTAACAAAATCAGCTCCGGATTTTTTACAAATTAAACAGGCTTTCACTTTTTCTTCGTCTGTTAGCAACGCAGTCTCTATTATTACTTTGACCAGCGCTCCATTACTTTTGGCAGTCCTGACAACCTGCTGAATATCATTCTCAACATAGTTGTAATCACCTGCTTTTAATTTTCCAACATTAATAACCATATCAATTTCATTTGCACCATTCTGAACTGCCTGTTCGGTTTCGAATTTTTTTACTTCGGTGGTTGTTGCACCAAGTGGAAATCCTATTACAGTACAAACTCTGACTTCTGTTCCCTTCAATAAAGAAGAACACAAAGAAACGTAACAAGGATTTATACAAACCGAAGCAAAATGATATTTTCTTGCTTCTTCACACAGTTCAGTTATTTCTGATGGAGTTGCATCAGGTTTTAGTAAAGTATGATCAATCTTCGATGCAATATTTTTATCCTTCAGTGAATTGCCAATTCCCTTTCCTGCAGCAATTCTCTCCGCTCCGACATCAACAATATTCTTAACTGTTTTTGGTTGGGTAATTACATTTGTTTCCCAGCCTTTGCAGGAATCTCCGTAGCAGTAATAATCCTTTAGAACTTTCTCAAGAAATTCCTGAGATACATCCACGTCTGATATTTTATGATTCATTTTATTCATCTATTGTAAATCCCATTTTTCTTTTTGGTGTTTCAGGAGAAGTAATTAGTTGATTTATAACTTCAAATATTGCCTGAATTTGGTGGTCGTGAGAATCAATTTTTAATTCTAGTTCTTTAAGTTTTTGGGCAAGCTCTTTATGAGTTGAAAGTATTTCTCTTAGTTTAACAAATGCTCGCATTATCTGAATATTTACTTTTATTGCTTTCTTACTATTCAACACGCTTGAAAGCATTGCAACACCTTGTTCTGTAAAGGCATAAGGAAGTGAACGTCTAATACCACCCCAACTTGAAGTCACAATTTGTGACTTCAAGTTTTCGAATTCTTTTTTTGATAATTGAAACATAAAATCTTTTGGGAAACGGTCTATATTTCTTCTTACTGCTTGATTCAATACTTTTACTTCAACTTCATATAATCCGGCTAAATGAGTGCTCAACATCACTTTCTGATTTCTTATCAAAAAAATTTTTTTCTCAATTCTTTCTATTAGGACTACTTCAGCTTTTACAATTTTATTTTTCATAGTATTTCTTTTGTTTGTGGTCGCAAAATGCGACCACATTTTTTAAGGTCACATTTGTGACCTTAAAACTTATTCGCCATGCTTCAAAAAAGCTTCATAAGTGTTTTTAAGTAACATTGCAATTGTCATCGGTCCAACTCCGCCGGGTACCGGAGTTATGTATGATGACTTTTTTGAAACCTCATCAAAATCAACATCACCAACTACACGATAACCTTTGGATGCAGTTTTATCTTCGATTCGATTAATTCCAACATCAATTACCACGACATCATCTTTCACCATGTCGCCTTTAACAAATTTTGGAGAACCAATTGCTGCTACTAATATATCTGCCTGCTTCGTATAATACGAAACATCAGGTGCTGCTGAATGGCATATTGTTACCACAGCATTTGCATGTTCCTTTTTTTGAAGCATAATATTTGCAATCGGTTTACCAACAATATTACTTCTGCCTAAAACTACAAGATGTTTTCCTTTCGTTTCTATATTATATCTGATCAATAATTCCTGAATGCCAGCCGGTGTGCAGGAGCGAAATGCAGGCTTTCCGATAACAAGATTTCCAACACTAACCGGATGAAAACCATCAACATCTTTTTTTGGTGAAACTGCTTCGATGACTTTGTCTTCGTCAATGTGTTTTGGCAATGGCAACTGAACAAGAATTCCGTGATATTCTTTATTGTTATTGTAGTGTTCTATCAATTCCAGTAAATCGTCTTCTTTCATATCAGCAGGATGCTTTTCGGTTTTAGCGCGCATCCCGATTTCTTCACATGCTTTTGCTTTATTCCTGACATAAATTTCTGATGCAGGATTATCACCAACAAGAATAGCAACAAGTCCTGGAACACTTCTACCTGATGATTTTAATTTTTCAATATCAGCTTTTAACTCGTTTCTGATATCCTGTGCTATTTTTTTTCCATCAATGATAATCATTGTTCACTTGCCTTGATAAAATCCGGAAATAATATTCTCTCTATATGAATTGTTTTTCCTGAACTCGAATCAACTTTCAGAAAAACGCCGCAGAGGTGAACATCGTTTGTAGCAGCTTCATACTTTTGCGGAGTCTGATAAAGAAATCTGTTAACCGCAGCCTGCACTTTCATTCCAACTACAGAATCATAAGGTCCGGACATTCCCGCATCAGTAATATAACCAGTCCCTTTTGGCATAATACGTTCATCTGAAGTTTGAATGTGTGTATGAGTTCCGATTATTGCACTAACTCTGCCATCAAGATAATGTGACATCGCTATTTTTTCCGCAGTTGCTTCAGCGTGAAAATCAACAATTACAACTTTTGTCTCTGATTCCAGTTTAGTTAAAACCCAATCAGCAGAACGAAAAGGACAATCAATAGCAGCCATAAAAGTTCTTCCCTGAAGATTTACTACTGCAACTTTTCCTTTCCTGGTTTCCGAAACATAATAACCATTGCCGTATGTGCCTTTCGGATAATTTAAAGGACGTAGAGCCCTTGGTTCTTTTCTAAGATAATCCTGAGATTGATGCTTATCCCAGGTATGATTTCCACCTGTAAGAACGTGAACACCAAGATCAAAAAGCTGGTTACCTTCCTTATCTGTACAGCCTTTACCTTCTGAAGCGTTTTCACCATTTGCAATTACAAAATCTGCTTTGTATTTCTGAATGAGTCCGGGCAGCCAGGTTTGGACAAGATCCATTCCCGGTTTGCCGACTATGTCACCGATGAAGAGAATATTAATTGTGGGCATAAATTGTGTGAATTTTTACTGAAAATATATCTATAATCAGGGAAAGTTCACAGGGAAGAATCTTTATAGCTTGATATGTAAATATTTATATTTCAGATGTTCTTTGTTAAAAATAAATATGAACAAAACTAAAATAATACTATTCACCGCTCTATTAACTTTCTTTTCTATTTTAAGTTTTTTACGTGCTAACTACCTCTACACAACAATTCTTGATGATGCATATATCTTTTTCAGATATGCTGAGAACATAGCAAATGGTTATGGTATTGTCTGGAATATCGGTGAGAAGCCGGTTGAAGGTTACACTTCTTTTTTATATCTGGCAATTTTAATTACTGCAAAGTTGTTATCGCTCGATTTAGAATTGTATGCCATTTTAATTGGAATAATATCATCTGCACTTACTCTTTATCTGACTTATTTGATTTATGAAAAGCTTTATGCGCATATTTTAACTCATACATATACTAACATAATCGCAGTTATAATACTTGCTCTCTCACCGGCTTATGCATATTGGGCATCAGCAGGAATGGAAACAGCATTCTACTCCATGTTTCTGACGCTAACGTTTTACTTCTATCTGAAGTATTCAAATTTATCCCGTGAGATTAATGGTAGTAAAGAAACAAAGTATAGTAAAAGTTATCTCAACGGATGGACTATATTGAACGGAATTCTGTTTGGATTTTTATGTATGCTGCGTTTTGAAGCGATACTATTCTTTTTTGCAGCACTATATTATTTAATGAAGAGAGAAAAATCTTTTATCAGACTTTCTATAAATACAAATGTAATTTTATTTGCAGCAGGATTTATAATAATATTTGGCATTTATTTCATCTGGAGATGGAGTTACTTCGGATACTTCTTCCCCAATACTTATTATGCGAAAACCGGTGGAGGACTTCAACAATTAGCCGGAGGTTTTCTGTACATCATTAAGGCATTAAGATTATTTTATGGTTTTGGATGGATTCTTATCATTATCATGATTTTCTTTCTAAGAAAAAATTTTTCTTCGGAAAATTCAAGATTTCTTTTCGCAATCGGTGTTATTTCTCTTGTTACAACTATTTTACTCGGTGGTGATCATTTTCATCTTGGTAGATTTATTTTACCGGTTCTTCCTATGTTATTGGTTTTCTTTCCACCTGCACTTGATAAATTCTTAGCTTATAAAACAAAGTCCTTTAATTTAAAACCAACATACAAAGTGTTGTTACTAATAATAATATTTTTCATAATACTGGTCATTAAACCGGTTTACAAAGAAGCATTAAGTGGATTTCAGAATATTCTGAAAGGCGAAAAAGAGATAATTGTAGTTTATGATAGTTCCTGTGATGAAGAAATCATCGACTGGCAACACGGATGGATAATAATAGGAAACAAGCTGAAACAAATTGCAGATAAAGATGATTACATTGCTGCTGTACCAATCGGTGCAATTGGTTACTATTCTAAAATAAATGTTATTGATATGGTTGGTCTCGTTGACCCTGTGATTGCTCACGAAAAGTTCTCACCTGATGCAGTTCGTAAATGGACACCGGGACATACAAAAGGTGATGGTAAATATATTCTTTCACGAAAACCAAAATACATTCAGCTTACAGATTATTTAACAAAAAATCCGCTTGAAAAACCACACGAGCGTTCAACTCAGTTTGTTTCAGTAAAAGAAATCTGGGAATCAGAAGACTTTCATAGCGATTATGAATTCTGTCCGATTGAAGTAATTGATGGCTGGTACTATAATCTCTTTAAAAGAAAAAATTTGAAGTGAATGCTTTGAAGCTAACTATCAGAAGTTTTAGATTTCAGATATGATTAAATCAGAAATTTCATCAACTTTACTTAAAGATACAGAATTCAGTGTGCTTGACGTTGAAACTACCGGACTTTCCGCAAGGAATAATCGTGTAATTGAGATCGGAATTGTTAAAGTTAAGAATTTAAAAATCGTGGATAAGTACACAACGTTAATAAATCCGGGCTGCGATATTCCTTATTTCATAACTCAGTTTACAGGAATAGCAAACAGCGATGTCGCCTATTCACCAAGCTTTTATGATACTGCTGAAGAGATTGAGGAATTTATCGGGGACTCAGTTATATGCGGACACAATCTCAGTTTTGATGAGGGATTTTTACGTTATGAATTTTTGCGAAACGGTTTTGAACCATTGAGTAATCTTAACATCTGCACATTGAAACTTGCGAGAAAAATTTTCCCTTCGTTAAAAAGTAAATCATTAGGATCTGTAACTGAATATCTTGGAATTAAAAACCGAGATTCTCACCGTGCTCTTTCCGACGCCGAAGCAACTGCACAAATCCTGATTAAGCTTATTAAAAAATTATCGAAAGAGAAAGGGATACGAACACTTCAGCAATTGCTTGAATTTGAATCATCAGTTGTTCCAACAAACATCAATCTGAAGTTACCGAAGGAAATGTATGATTCGATTTATTCTCTGCCCGATGCACCGGGTGTATATTTTTTTCTAAATAAAAAAGATGAGGTTATTTACGTTGGAAAAGCAAAGTCGTTAAAAGATAGAGTAAGAAGTTACTTTTCGACAACCACTTTGGGTAAACCGAAAAAGATTGTTAAACAGGCAGTAAAAATTAAAACGGAGTTAACAAACACTGAATTGACTGCTCTTTTATTGGAAGCTGAAAGTATAAAACGCATAAATCCCAAACACAATAGTCAGTTAAAAAAATATGGAAATAAATATTTCATCCGGATAAACAAAGCAAGCAAGTATCCTTATGCAGAAATCACTAATAAGTTTGATTTTGATGGCAATGATTATTTTGGCTTGTTTATATCCCGAAGAAAAGCCGAAGTTGTTCTGGATATAATCGACAAAACTTTTGCGCTTCGTGAATGTGATGAAAAAGAATTCCGCAAAGGCAGAAAATGTTTTCTTGCTGATATCGAAAGATGCACAGCACCTTGCATCGCAAAAAACGATTCTGAATATTTCAGTGAACTTGAAAGAGTTTATGAGTTTCTTTCAGGAGGAAATCAATCAGCCCTGAATCGAATGCTGAACAAAATGAAAGATTATGCAGCTAAAGAAAAATACGAGAAAGCTGCTGAAACAAAGCAGGTAATAGATCTTATTCTTTCCCAGACGCATAAATCTTCATTGCTTTCTGAACCAATTAACAAAGCAAATGTCCTTTTTGAAATATCAGAAGGACTGAATAAAGATTACGTTTTGCTTCTTGAAGGAAAATATTTTATTAAAAATAATTCTATAAGTAGAAACGATAATTTTGAAGAAGTACTTGATGATTATTATTCACATACAACAAGGAATGATATAACTCCTACTGATGAAGATCTGGAAAAGGCTAAGATCAGCCTGAACTGGTTAACCAAAAACAGGAACAAAGTTCGAATATTTTATTTGAAGGATTATGAATCTAAGGATGAATTATTCAATGCTATAGGTTCTAATTTATCTTCACCAAAAAAACAAGCAAGAAATTTTAATTTGAAGCGATTATCAATTCAGAGTATTGAAGATGACTTCAATTAAATCACACCAACATCAACTTAATCGGATTTTAGATAATAAAACTCTCGGTTCATCTGAATTAGTGAAGTTGTTGAATAGTTACTTTCTTTCAATTTACAATAATAAATCAGAGATCGGACGAAATGTTAAAACAGCCAAATTAAAACTTGGACATTTTGAAGCAGTCAATTCATACTTAAACAATCTTTCTTCAGAACTGAAGACTGGAAGCGGACTTTTGAACTTTCTGAATATTTATACACAACAACAGGAAGATATTTCCAAAAAAATTTTTAATAAGATATATCCAGGTTTAAAAGAACTGAGCAGTGTTATTACGTTATCAAGAAGCGGCACTTTTTTGGAAATATTAAAGCTGTGGCATCAAAAGAATAAAAAAATAAAAATTATTGTGTGTGAATCAAGACCGAAGTTAGAAGGCAGATTAATGGCAGAATCTCTTGCAAAGAGTGGAATCGGAACAACATTAATTACTGATGCAATGATGAGTATATACATCAAAGAAGCTGATGCTGCAATTATCGGAGCTGATTTAATATTAAGTAATGGAAATGTTGTAAATAAAGTTGGAAGCAGGTTGCTTGCTTCGCTTTGCAAAGAACATAAAAAACCATTTTATGTTGTAGCATCAAAATCTAAACATTCGAGAAAAAAAATCTTCAGGTCAAAAAAAGAAAATCCTGATGAAGTGTGGACTAAGAAAATAAAAAAATTATCAATCAGCAATATCTATTTTGAAGAGATAGAAAAGAATTTAATTAGCAAAATTTTTACAGAATAAGAAATATCAACTAAACTGTAACAATATGCTTGCTTCTTGTATTGAACCTTAATGTAAGAAGTACAGCCGATGTTGTTAGTCCGAACAACAAACCAATCCAAACCCCCTGCACACCAAATTCAAAAATAAATCCAAGAATATAACCGACCGGTAGCCCAACAATCCAGTAAGCAACAAAAGTAATTGCAGTTGGAATTTTTACGTCGGTTAAACCACGGAGAATACCAATACCAACTGCCTGAGTTCCATCTGATAGTTGAAAGAGCGCAGCAATTACAAGTAATGATGATGCATATGATATTACTTCCCGGTCATCCACGTAAAGCGTTGGCAGAAAATTTCTGCCAAGAATAAAAATAACTCCTGCAACAAACATAATTGATGCACCGAGGAGAGAAGCTGTAAAACCTGCTCTTCTCGTTTCAGTTATATCTCTCATACCAACAGCATTACCAACTCTAATCGAACCTGCGACAGAAATACCAAGCACAGCCATAAATGATATTGAGGCAAGGTTTAATGCAATTTGATGGGCAGCTAATTGCGCTGTACCGAGCCAGCCAACCATTACAACCGCAAATGCAAAAGCACCAACCTCGAAGAAATATTGAAAACCGCTTGGTAACCCAAGTGATAATAATTTTTTAATGACAGGCCAATTGATACTTTTATAATGAAAAGAGACGTCATATTTTTTGAAAAATTTATTGTTCATAACAAATCCCATTAGTGCTAAAGCCATAAATATCCTTGAAGCAAAAGTAGCCCATCCGGCTCCATCAAGTTCAAGTGCAGGAAAACCCAGATTACCAAAAATTAATAACCAGTTAGCAAAAGCATTGACAAGGTTAGCAATCAAAGTAATAATCATTGCCGGACGCATTACTGATAAGCCTTCAATGAATTGCTTATAAGATTGAAATATTAGCATCGGTACAGCGCTTAATCCTATTATTTTCATATACGATGTTGCCTGTATTTGAACGTCTTCGGGCTGATCTAAGTAATGAACCAAATCTGCAACAAAATAGATAATTATAGCAATAATAATTGAAGAAACACTATTCACTAAAAGTGATTGTCTGAAATAAACTCCACAATCTTCCATCTTCCCTGCTCCTACAGCAATTGCTACGAGCGGAGTTACAGCATAAGAAACTCCGATTCCAATAATCATTATAATAAATGCCATACCATTACCAAGAGATGCAGCAGCGAGAGGAGCCGCACCAAGTTTGCCTACCATCAGACTATCAACAACTCCCATCATAATGATACCTAGCTGTCCGATAATTACTGGATAAGCCAACTGAAATGTGTTTGCAATATGTTTCTTCAAATGAATCATGTTTTTTAGAATCGGTTGGTAAAATTACTTAAATGAAGATGAAATATTGTGAGAATAATCATATAATTTGTACATAGAAAAGTCCCGAAAATAATTCCGGGACTCTTCCAGGGTAGCATGTTTATCTGCTGTCTTGGGGGGAAATCTTTCTAATTAACTAATTCTTTAATCTACGCAGGAAAAATAATTCAGATTTGATTAAACAAATACAATATTCTTATGAGTGGTGAATTTGTATGATAAAAAATCGCTGACTCTTTTGAAAAGAGAACCAGATTTTCACCTCAGCTCACTGAGTAGAAAACCTTTTGTGTAATGCAAGGAAAAATAAATGTTTGCCGAAGCGCTGAGACTATCCAGTTGCTTGATAGTTATTTTTTGTGATTTGTAATTATTGATTGATTCAGGAGATTCTAAAGGAAAAACTTTGTTACCTCGTTCAGAATTTAAAATCAGTATAAAAATCACTATAATCAAAGAAGCGATCAAGATAATATTTATTATTCCAAATACTAATGATCTCATTTTTAAAATAAATTTATGATTTTTATTTGTTTGACAAAATCGAGCGGAGAGAGTGGGATTCGAACCCACGGTACGGTTTCCCGTACACACGCTCTCCAGGCGTGCCAGTTCAACCACTCCTGCATCTCTCCGATTTTGGTGTGCAAATATATCAAATACCTAGTAAAGATTTATTTAATACATTAATTATTTTTTTAATTTTAATAATTATTGAGGTTAAAACGAAAAATATCTAATTTGAAGTAAGAAAGTTTTTATTATTTCAGGAGAGGTGCCGGAGTGGCTGAACGGGGCGGTCTCGAAAACCGTTGTTCCGCTTGCGGAACCGAGAGTTCGAATCTCTCCCTCTCCGCTAATTTGTTTATCTTATCCATATAAAAAAAGCCGCTTAAGAGCGGCTTTTTATCAGAATATTATCATCCATTAATTTGCATTCAGTGCTTCTATAGATGTTTCTAAAAGTTTGTGAGAGTAAGCAGTATTATGAACTCCCAAACTTAAATCATGTTCAATAAAGAAATAATTAAATAGGGCACCTGATAGATAAGCTGGAGCTATCTTTAATGCGCTGCCTCGTGGGCTTTGGCTGCCTGCATTTACTAAATAACCTTCGCCGGAATCATATATCCAGTCTCTGGCAATAAGTAAATTTTGTAAGCTATCCAGCAATTCATGGGTTTCAGTTTGACCACCTTTGTAATCAAGAGAAAATCCTGAGGAAGAATGACAACCTGTTGTTGTACAACCTGTTAGTAATTCCTGATCTTCTCCATGAGTACCTTCGTATCTGATATTCATGGTATGACCACCACCGATTCCGGTTCCAGCATTTGGATCAGCCATATGACAAATTACACAGCCTTCCTCCATAATTACACTACTTGAAGTATGGTATGAATCGTTATAAGTTTCTCCCTGAAATTCAAAGCCACCTTCTCCGGCAAGCATTTGACCCTGCACACCATAGTGCGGATACCAACGATTTGAATTAATTGTAATTGTATCTGTAGACGCAGTTTTAGTTGGATCCGGCTCTGGATTTAGGGTACGTGTTTTATGACAAGATGCGCAAAGGTTACCTTTGCCATAATCAAACACTAAATCAGGAACTCCGGCAACCGCAGCTAAAATTGTAACCGGTTCTTCTGTACGTAATGAGAAATCTGCTCGTGAATGCGGTGAATGACAAGCGAAGCAACCAGGAGGTGATGCGTGAACATTGTTAGTAACTGTTCTGCCGGTTTGAGATTGAACGTAACCTTCAGTAGTATGGCAGGCTGCACAAGAAGCGGTGTTCCTTTCATAATCACCACCTACTGCATGCTTGGAAAGAATCCATTGATATTTCCTTCCCCATACGAAGTACGTTGTATCATAGTCAGGGTTATGGCATTCTGCACAAACGATTCCCTCTTTGAATCCTTCCCAGTTAACTACTGATCCTGGGCCTGGGTCGCCCGGATCTCCTTTGTCCCCCTTTGGACCTGCGGGACCTTCAGGCCCTTCGCAGGCTAAGAACAAACCTGCAAACAGAACTGCAGTAATAAGCAGTCTTAAGAGGTTTTTGTATTTATTCATATAAGTACTCCTTGTTGATTAATTAGTTTTATTAATGATTAGTGAGCTAGTATTTAATATCACTTCCAAATAGATTTAACAACCCGTCAATATGTTTAGATGGATTAATAATCTTAAGATTAGCATCTACAACTCCTCCATGACAAACTGAACAATTACTACTACCCGGGTGATTTCCTCCCTGGGATTGAGTTTTTGGTAAAGGATTCGATCCATCTCCATGACAACTTCCACATTGCGAACTTGATGGGTCATTCCAAACTGCTTTATTATCTATGTTTCCATTCTTAAAATATCCGTGACAATATGTATTTGTACACGTTAAATCAGCAGTATTATAAACAGGTGCAGGAATATAAGTTGGTTGATTTGGATCAATCTGAACTGAGGGTGCTGTATCATCGTTTGTGGTTACTTTAGCTATATTACTATAGATTATAACTTCTGCACGATTATCTGCATCAATGTGTCCGTTCGTTTGATAAACATCGCCCGGAACATTATGACAATCTGTACAAGAAAGAGTTTTTCCCTTTTGACTTCCAGCCAGATGAACCTGGTGAGCACCAACTCCTCTTGAAGATGTTGAAGTGTTGCCGTTTAAGTCACGTGGTGGAGCCATACTTGTTGCACTGCCATGGCAAGTTGCACAATTTTCTGGTCCTCCATAATACGTATGACAATTCAAACAAGTTGGTGATAATGAAGAACCATCCGCATATTTATAGTTTCCTCCATCATACTTGTTACCATGACAACTCTGGCAGGGTATCATAGCCCATTGATTTTTTTGGATGTAATTGCCATGAAAATTTTCACTCGTTGGATCAACTATACCATTGACATGCACTCCAATCGAAGGATGGCAATCCGTTGTATTACATCCAACACCGGCTACGCCTCCTGAAAAATCTGCTGCATGACATTCCTGGCAGTCATACATTCCATTAGGTGAACCAGCTATTGTCTTGGGATGATAATTTGCTGAAGTTGGAATATAAATACTATCACCGTGAGTATTCACTTTGGGCACTGAAGGAATATCAGTATTCAATTCACTGCAACTTATTAAGTAAATTGAAAAGATAGTTGTCAAAGAATAGAAGAAAATATATTTCATTTTTGTTTTCATGATTTTAGTTACCTCCTTCAGACCCATGACAATAGCCACAAAATCCTATACCTGATGGCGATGAAGGAGTTTGACTCGTATGACAATTATAACAAATTGATCCCTGGTTTTCATGCCAATCACCTTCTTCACCACTCATAAAGTTAGAAGCATGTGTTTTGGGGTTCGTTCCTTTGATTCCATCACTATCAAGATGACATACAATACAAGTCGGATCAGCACCCTGAACATCATGACAGGATACACATCTTTCAATATCTCTTCTTGCTAATCTTGCGTGATCACCACCTCCTGTACCTACACCAATAGTTTTGAACGTTGGTGATAGGTGAGACGATGGAACAATACCTCCTAATGCAAAATCTTGATTCTCTGATTGATGACAGTTTGCACAGAAAGTTTCAATTTGATGACATGACTGACATTCCTGTGTTTTTCCTTTTGCATCAATTCCGTGAGTAAATCTGTATCCCATGTCGTGAACTTTAAGTATAGCCTGCTGTCTTGCACCATCAACTGAGTTGCTTGGATAATATGGAGTATAAAAATCATCAGGAAGATTTGTTTCAGTAATCACATTTGTAGCAACGTGACAATCCTGACAGGTGGTATTATCATGGCACATCATGCAGTTTGCGTTCAATTCCCAGGATAAGAATTTATGCGAACGGGTAAAATCCACACTCCTGTGATTCTGAGGCATTAAATAATGTGTTGAAATATGGCAGGACTCGCAAGCATTTGAAGCAATTTTCACTTCATTATGACAAGCTGAACAAATTTCCATTGATGGATTGACTTCAGCACTTTCGAAACTATATTCAACTTTATCCAATCCTTTGTGGCAGTCAGTACAATTCATTCCCTGAATGTTATGAATCTTATGATTGTAAATGAGTTCAGATTTCTTCTGAATTAATGGTTCATAATTATCATCTATATGGCAGGTTGCACATTCGTTGTCGTCATTTACATCGTGGCAGTCAACACAGTTATCGTGATTCGGAAGTAATCTGTCATTCAAAGAAATACTCTCAGCAACGTTTGAATGGCAGTCCGCACATTCAACTAATTCATAGTGAAGAGTATGCGAGAATTTTATTAGTTCTTTGTTGGTCTTAGTTGTATAGACCTTTTGACTAAGGAAAGCTGTAAAGAACAGTAAAGCCGAACTTAATACAAATATTGTTATGTAAAACTTCTTAATCATAATGTTCAATCAAAAATAGTATTGAACCAGAAATTAATCTTGAAGAATAATCTCCAGTCATTGTTATAAATCTTGTTGTTTAGATACTGTCCCTGAATATCAAATGACAGCGTTCTAAATGGTCTGAAATTGGTTCCCGCCAGGACTGAGACTAATTCGTTATTTGGATCGTCTTTTGATAACTTATAACGAGTATATGAAAATCCTAATGAAGGAGTAATAAGCCCATCAAGTTGAGCGAAGGCAGTATAAAGCGAAATCGCATCCATCTCACCAGCATAACCAAAATTCTTTCTGGCGGTGATTGTGCCGTAAGGAGATGTCACTCCCAAAGTTACCCTCTGCGATCTCTCATCTTTATAAGTTACATTTGCAAATTTTCCAATTACCGTATACTTGTTTTCGATTAAATAATCCACTCCACATTCAATTTCCCAGGTGTTGCCATAATCAAAAACAGAGAAGATAGAATTATATCTTATTTTTGGTTCTCTATAATTGTAATAAGCAGTTATACCGAGGTTTTTAATCTGCTCGTATCTTCCTGAAATCTCAAATCTTGATGAAGTTTTGAAGTTAAGATCATAATCGTATCTGATATTTCCACTGCCGAAATTCTGCCTGAAATAAGAAACTTCACCGGAGACAAACTGATATTGATTTGATTTATTTTCAATTAAAACATTTATTGGATTTAAATCAGGATCTAATCTTACGGCATTATAAGACTGGCTTGAAAAATTTTTATTGATATACTTTGCACTCAATCTCCAGTCTTCCAAAGCAAGAACTGTAAACTCTCCACCAAGCAAATAATTTTCGCTCCAGTTATCAATGATTTCAAGCTTCTGGTAAGCAGGGACATTTCCACCATAATAGCCAAGTAATTTATAACCCTTGTAATTAAAACCGAGAGTTGCACCATCAAAAACACCACCTGCTACCGAGTTGAAGAGAGGTTGTCTGCCTAATCTTAATGAAGCTACATCAAAAATCTTTTGAATATCAGCATAAAGATTATATACTCTGAACCTCGGATCATATTGCATTTTGTTTGCGATATCATACTCAAGATTAAAATTAGAACGCAGCCACAGATTTTCTTTCCCAAAATTGAAGGAAAGCATTTGATAAGTTCTGGCATGAGTATTTGATGAACCGGTAGAATCAAATCTTTCAAAAGTATAAACAGAACTGGAGAACCTACCGTTAAGACTTTGCGGGAAATTTATATATAGCATCCCGCTCGCTAAAATAAACAGTAGAATTTTTTTCATATAGTTTTAAAACTATTTAATAAAGTTTTTATTCTTTTGGAACCGAATGCCTTATTTTTGCCCACGACTCTTCAAAATTGAATTCAACATAAGTGGGACTTTCAGCATTATGACAACCAATGCAGAAATCTTCAATCTTATCGTACACAATCAATCCATTCTTCACAGCTTCTTCACGGTTTTCCATAACTTTTTTACTTTTATAATCCGATCCCGGTCCGTGACAGGTTTCGCACTGCACACCTTCTTCAACTTTAAATTTTTCTCCGATTAACTTGGCATCAACATTATAACCTGATGCATGGCATTTCAGACATTCCGGTGTTTCTACGGCCTTAGTAGAGAAACCTTTCTCTTTAGCAATCTGATCTGCTTTTTCGGTTTGAAGTGTTAAGAAAGCTTGTGCGTGTTTACTGCTCTCCCAAATTGATAATTGACTACCCTGCTTTTCAGTTTTATGGCACATTCCACAAGAACTTACGCCAATATAGCTGTGTTCTGTTTGAGCAGAGATAAAAAAGAAAGGTAAACTGATGAGCGTTATAATGAATCTGATGAACATGATCCCTCCAAAAAAATTATTTAATCTTCAATTACTATTTACTCAATGTCTTAAAAAAAACAAAGGAGAGCACAACAGCAATTTACTACACGGCTCTCCTTTGTTACTAAGGAGGCTATGCCTGAAATTGACAATTTTCACACCAATAAAATTATATGATTAATTATAAATTCTTCTAAAATTTTAATTTTTTTAGCTGGTATATTCCAATTATTGAGAATTGACAAATATTTCTTCTCATTCATTAGAAAAGCAATATCTAATGAATATTCAATCTTAATTACTATAAGAAAAGCTATGTCTGTCAGATATTTTTTTCACATACTTTAATGAGTGATAATAATTTATTTCACTTAATATCCAGGATGCTTTTGGTTCATAGTTTGCCAAGTTATTTTCATTTTTGATTCAAATAGATTTAAGTATCTTTTCATTAAAGAATTAAAGGAAATATTTTGTTATGCTAAAAACTATTGCAATTATTTTATCAGGTTTCAGTTTAATACTTGCCCAGCAGGAAGAGCAACACGTTTGGAAAGTTGTAAATGCCGATAATGGCACAAAATTCTGGTATGATGCTTCATCAGTAGATACGATGAAAGCAGACCGATTTAATATCTGGATTCTCGAAACATATCAACCACCCAAACAGTACGAGGGAATTGATGGAGATGTTTTCAGAGCAAAAACTCTGTATACTATAAATCTAACAACAGTAAAATATGGCATATTAAAAGTCCGTTATTATGACCTTAGCAATAAAGAAATTTTTTCATTTGATTATGATAAGCCAATGCCTCCGGAAAGTATAAGATTTCCTTACCCGATTACTGATGATTCTATACTTTTTTATTTGATAAAAGAATTATTTGGTCCTAAAGGTGAGAAGCTTCCAAAAATAAATTAAGGATGACTCGGGTTTTTAACTAAGTTTCTATTTGAGTGTGCAGCAAAATTTCCTCAAGAATTCCCGAAACTCTGAGGCAATCTTCTAATTCACCGGAGTAAACAACTGCTTTTCCATTAACATGCACTTCAAAAGTTTTGTCTCTTGCTTCTATAAATGAACATTTCGTTGCTTTCATAATTTGTGTTATCACTTCTTCAAAAGTGTGCCAGTCATCGTTAAAAAGAATAACGCGGCTTCCGAGGTTGATATCAGTTTTTTCCTCATCAAGATTCGTTATTTCTGGCGCCTGCTTTGTTGGGATTTCCATATCGTGAAAATAATTATTAGACATTGAAAATTAAAGAAACATTTTAATTTAAAATTAATTACTGTCTGATGATTCATTTAATTGCTTTTATATCATAGCGTCTATATATTTTCGAGTAAAATAATGTAAAAAAATGGAGAATAAATGAAAATAGTTGTATGTATAAGTCACGTTCCCGATACCGCAACAAGAATCAAAGTTGGAAGTGACAGAAAAACTATAGACCCCACCGGTGTTACCTATATTATAAATCCTTATGATGAATATGCAGTAGAAGAAGCATTAAAAATGAAGGAGAAGTCTTTAGCAGATGAAGTGATTGTAATAACTCTTGGATCAGAAAGTAGTAAAGAAACCATACGCAAAGCGTTAGCAATGGGCGCTGACAGAGGTATTTTATTAAAGGATGATTCACCAAGAGATTCTTTCGGAGTTGCAAAAGCTCTTGCCGAAGAAATAAAAACTCAGGGCGCACAATTAGTATTTATGGGAAAACAATCAGTTGATTACGATAATTCTATTGTCGGACAAATGACGGCAGAACTTCTTGACTTTGATTGCATTCCGGTGTGTGTTATGCTTGAAATTAATGGAAACAAAATTATTGCCGAACGTGAAATTGAAGGAGGAAGAGAAGTTGTTGAAGCTTCATTACCTGCCATTATCACCTGCCAAAAAGGACTTAATGAACCCCGTTATGCTTCTTTAAAAGGAATTATGGCTGCAAAGAAAAAACCAATTGATGAGAAAGTAGCAGCAGCTTACACACCAATGAGTGAAATAATTAGTATGCATCTACCGGCAGGAAAACAACCGGGAAGAATTGTTGGCAGTGATGCTGCTGCTGTTCCGGAACTTGTAAGATTATTAAAAGAAGAAGCAAAAGTAATTTAAGGGAGATTATAAAATGGCAAATAAAATTCTGGTTGTTCTTGAACAAAGAGATGGTCAAATTAAAAGATCAGCATTTGAAGCAGTAAGTACGGCATCAAATCTTGCTAAAGATTTAAACACAGGTGCTGATGCAGTTGTAGTTGGTGATACAATTTCTAACATAAACGATATTTCAAAATATGGTATTCAAAAAGTTTTTCATCTTAAAAATTCAGAGTTAGCTAAATATTCATCTTCAGGTTATACTGAAACCATAAGTAATTTTGCCAAAGAATTTGATTATGATATTCTTATTCTATCAAATACTGCTCTCGGTAAGGATTTAGCTCCAAGACTCAGTGTTAGATTAAATGCTTCCTGCATTGTCGATTGTGTTAAGCTATCAATCTCAGAAAATGAAATAGTTTTTACCAGACCAATTTACGCCGGTAAAGCTTTGATTGATGTAAAACTTCTGAGCAATAAAAAAGTTATAACCCTTCGACCAAACGTATTTAAAGCACAGGTTATCGATAATCCACCTGCAACTGAAATTACAGTTAGGGAGATAACATCAGTAAATCTTAGAAGCAGAGTTACATCATTCAAAAAATCAGAAGGCAAACTTGACGTAGCAGAAGCTGACATTATTGTTTCGGGTGGAAGAGGAATGAAGGGTCCGGAAAATTTTCATCTTATTGAAGAACTCGCTGATGCGCTCGGCGCTGCTGTTGGTGCATCGAGAGCTGTTGTTGACGCCGGCTGGAGACCTCACAGCGAACAGGTTGGTCAGACAGGAAAAACTGTTTCTCCAACTCTTTATATTGCTTGTGGAATATCGGGTGCAATACAGCACCTTGCGGGAATGTCTTCATCAAAATATATTGTAGCAGTAAATAAAGATAAAGATGCACCGATATTTAATGTTGCAGATTATGGTATTACCGGTGATCTGTTTGAAATATTACCAGCACTTACAACTGAAATTAAAAAAGTAAAACAATCCTGACAGAAATAATTTGCAAAAAATAGCTTGTGAAATATTAGGTTTATCCTCAAGCCCGGCAACTGGAGGAGCTTACGCAATCCTTCTGAAAGAAGTGGATGGTAAAAGAAGGCTGCCAATAATCATTGGTGCTTTTGAAGCTCAGGCAATTGCTCTGGAAATTGAAGGTATTAAACCGCCAAGACCATTAACACATGACTTATTGAAACAGTTAACCGATAGTCTTGGAGCAACTGTTATTGAAATAATTATTGATGAATTGAGAGATAACACTTTCTATGCAAAGATTATTCTGGAAGTTTCCGGATTTTCACAGGAAATTGATGCACGCCCGAGTGATGCAATTGCCCTGGCTGTAAGAGCACAGGCACCAATTTATGTTTCGGAAACCGTAATGGATGCTGCTGCTTTTATTCCTGCAGAAGAAACCGAAGAGTCAACATCTATAAATGCAGTAACTGATGCAGCAGAAACAAAGAAACCTGCATCAAAGGAAGCCAAGCTGGCAGCATTACAGAATAAACTGCGTGAAGCAATTGAGGGAGAAGAATATGAAAGAGCAGCTAAAATCAGAGATCAAATTAAAAATCTTACTAGCGAAAATTAATTTTTCTAGTTAAACACTTTCTGCCCTATCTTACACTCAAGACATCTTTCCTTTACACAATAGTTTCTGAAAAGTTCTATCATCGCCTGATAATTTACACTCCGTCGGGAAGCTTTATCCAATCCAAGAACTTTTTCAACGCGCTCCACCATTACATTTGAACTGTACTGAGTGTATTGCAAGTAAAGTTGTTTTACTTTTCTTGCATTTTCATTCCGCTCGAAAATTTCAAAATATAATATCAGTACTGGAAACAAAACGTTAATGATAATTTCATCCGCACGAGATACTCCGATAAAATAATTTAATTTTTCCGGTGACGGTTTATCAAAATTATAATGTGTAATCCAATAACCTTTCGCTTCTGTGATCAGATAATTCCTAAGAACGACATTAGCTTCTTTCACTGTTCTATCAGTGTCAAAATAGTTGATTAAACTTTTAAATACTTCAGTAGTTAAAAAATGTGAAATTAAATGTGCTCCGCCGCTTAACCGGATAGTAGGAAAATTCTGTGGTCTGCTTTTAAAGAAATTCCAATCTTCTTTTTTAAACGTAGTTCCATCGTATTTGTCCTTAACAGAGTTCCAGACTTCAACCAGTTGTCTGATATATTCCGTGGTTGCTTCTTCACGATACTTTAGCTTTTGGGGAATAATACCGCTTACATTAAACAAAGCACTCTCAGTTATCAATTCAAACTTTTCATCTGAGCGAAATGAATTTAGAAAGGTGATGTTTACAGCTTTTGCCAGCTTAACCATTATTTCTTTATTCCTGGAATAACCGAGTGCTTCAAAAATCATTTCATAAATTAATTGTTCCCAAATGTAAATGTCATTGAAATCTGAAGGTGAATATTTTTTATTAAAAAAATCCTGCCCAAAGTCATATTTTAGAATCGGTTCGCGGATATTCATTTCCTTCAGGTAAATCATTTCTTTTAGCCGCTCAAGGAAACGACGGGATTTTTTCTTTAATCTTTCTATACCAAGTTCAGAAAGAAATTCAAGTTTTTCTTTCTTCGGAACATATTCGTTTCTTCCATTACAAGGCATTTCAAATTTTCTGTTCTGTTTCTCAGCTTTGACCGCATCAATAAGCAAAGTGTTAAAATTATTATCAACAAAATCAAGTAAACATATTGAGTGAACTTTTCTGCCATCCTTGCAGTAAACAAAAGGCTGGTGATTATCTTTGGAGATTACGACATGCAGGATAACCCTGTTGTATTTTTTATCGAAGTAATGTCCGTGTGATTTCCAGTCAGAGTGCCAGGTATCTATTTCAATATCACCGAGATAAGTTATGTTGCCAAACTTAATTCGTGCATTCAGAAAGTCCGGACCTGCTGAATCTTTGTTGTGAATACCCGGATCAATAATTTCAATTTTTTGTGAATCCGGAAGAATAAGTTCTTTTGCAAACTTTCCTTCTTTCCAGATTTCATAAATTATTTTTTCATTGGTACTCATAAAGCAAAATAATGTTGAACTTTGTTTTTACAGAACATTTCTACAAGAAAGATATTTTCTTTTCTCAATATAGAAAAGATAAAATTAAGTACGCTTTATTCTCTGTCACATTTGTGATTGCGCAGTAATAAAACATTGAAAAAAGGGTAATATTAGTGTGAATTGAATTAAACCCGAAGTGTTTTAAGAACAGTCTGATTCAAAGCAGATAATTCATTTTTAGCTGCTTCAGCAAAATCTTCCCTCAAACTTTTTTGTATAATGCCTCTGCTAACATTAATAAGAAATGAATATTTTTTCTCAGAGAACAAAATCTTAGTAACATCCTCAAGACTACCACCCTGAGCACCAACACCGGGAATTAACATCGGTAAATTATCAATTAATTTTATGTTTACTTTAAGCTCAGAAATATTCGTTGCACCAAAAACAATTCCGCAGTTTTCGTTTTTATTCCAGTTGTGAATTTTACTGATGACATTTTGATAAAGATATTCACCACTTTCTAATTTTTGCTTTTGAAAATCTGCTGAGCCAGGATTTGACGTTAACGCAAGAATAAAATTTAGTTTTTCCTGATAAAGAAGAAACGGCTCGAGTGAATCCTGTCCCATATAAGGATTCAGAGTTGCTGAATCAAATTTAAAATGGTTGAATATTGAGTGTGCATATAAATTGGAAGTGTTCCCGATATCTCCACGTTTACCATCAGCTATTGTTAAAATTTCATCAGGAATGAATGATAAAGTTTCTTCAAGATTTTTCAGACCGGTGATTCCCTCGCTTTCATAAAAAGCTAAATTCAATTTATAAGCAGCGGCGGAATCTTTAGTTGCCTCAATGATTTCTTTATTGAATTCTAAAACAGGTTTTTTAGATGAGTAAAGATGTAAAGGAAGTTTCTTTGGATCTGAATCAAGTCCGATACAAATATATCTGCCAGATTTATTTGCGAGATTTAATTTTTGAATTGCATTCATCTTAATGTATTAAGTATAATTTTTTCTGGTTCGGTATAAGTTTGCTAGAATTCCCAGCATAAACATATTAACCAGAAGCGAGCTGCCGCCATAACTAATAAAAGGTAACGGAATACCGATAACCGGAAGTATTCCCACAACCATTCCCATATTAATAATGAAGTGAATAAGAAAAACTGATAAAATACCTATAGATGTTAAACTCAAAAATTCATCTTTGGTATTGTATGTTAACTTCAATATTCTAAGGAAAAAAATTAAGAAAATACTTATAACAATGATACTTCCGATAAAACCAAATTCTTCACCAATAACACAGAAAGCAAAATCCGTCCATTGCTCGGGAATGAATTGCAGCTGAGTTTGATTGCCGGCGAGAAAACCTTTTCCTGTTAATCCACCTGAACCAATAGCTACCTTTGCCTGAATAGTGTTATAGCCAGCGCCAAGCGGATCTGCATTGGGATCTAAAAACGATTGAATTCTTCTTTGTTGATGCGGGCTTAATGCATGATAAACGAAATCAGCAAAAAAACCGCTTGATAAGCCAATTGCAAATATTGATGCGCTGAAAAAAAGATCTTTTTTAAAAGTTATCAGTAAAATAATTACAAGTAATAAAGCAAGTATAAAATAGACGGTTCCGAATATAGCAGCCACAGCAATAAAGGCTGGAGATAAAACTACAAAGAGTGAAAATGAACTTATTCCCTTCCAGAAAAACATCATAAGAATCATACCCATAAAAACAATTGAAGTACCCATATCCGGTTCCATAAGAATTAATAAAACCGGTGTAAATCCTATTGCAAGAGTGATAAAGATATCTTTGAATGAATCTATGTTTGAATTATTTCTGCTGAGGTAAGAGGATATTGCCATTATAGTTGAAATCTTAGCTAATTCAGATGGTTGAAATCCGAATGAACCGAGAACAAGCCAGCTTTTAGAGCCTGAAATTTGTCTGCCAATTACAAGCACAGCCATAAGAAGAAAAAGTGATACCAGATAAGAGGGCGCAGCTAAGGATTTAAAAATATTTGTAGGAAGAGAATATGTTATGAAGAAAACAATGAAAGCTACTATTCCCCAAACAACCTGTCTCTGAAAATTTTCCTGTGCAAAAGTATTGTTTACTGTTGAACTATAAATAGCAAGTAAACCAGATCCGAATAAAATCAACGCAGGCAGGAAGAGCCCAAAATCAAACTTATCTTTTATGTTGCAATCAATTCTCAAGCTGAGTTTTTCCCTAATTAATTTTCATAACAGCTATTTCATCTTTAAAAGTTTTGTCGTCTTTCTTAAAACTATTCATATAAGCCTGAATTACTTTCTTTGCAATTGGCGCTGCATGTGTTCCTCCAAAACCAACATTTTCAACAAGTACTGCTATTGCTATTTTAGGATTTTCATAAGGCGCAAAACCAATAAACCAGGCATGGTCTTTACCATGAGGATTCTGTGCAGTTCCGGTTTTACCGCAGATAGAAATATCTGGTAATCGAATGTGTGTAGCAGTTCCGTGTCCGTTAACAACTAAAAACATTCCTTCTTTCACGATATCCAATGCATACTTACTAACACCTGTATTAATTTCTTTGTAGGTAAATGGTACAAGGTCTTCAGTTTTATCATCAATGTATCCTCTTACGACGTGCGGAGTTTTACTTTTCCCATCGTTAGCTATCAGACTAGCATATTGAGCCAGCTGTAACGGTGTAACACTAACTTCGCCTTGACCAATACCGAGACTTGCCATAATACTTCTTGGCCAATTTTCGCCATATCTTTTTACGTAATAATTTTCATCAGGAATTAAACCGGGCACTTCTTCAGTCAGGTCAACTCCTGTAATATTTCCAAATCCAAACCTTGTGGCATATTCTTTCCACTTATCAATTCCTATTTTGTAAATAAGTCTGTAAAAAAAAGAGTTACAGGATTTTTCTATTGCAGTTAGAACATTAACGGTTCCGTGATTGCCATGGCATTTAAAGAACCTTCCGAAAGTAAATCCTCCACCGCAGGTAATAGTATATGATGGTGTGATAATTCCCATATCAAGTGCAGCAAGAGCGGACAGCATTTTAAATGTTGAGCCGGGAGGGTGAACAGACATTGTTGCACGGTTGAATAATGGAGTAAATGGATCGCTGTAAATACTGTCTAAAAAAGTTTTCGGTGTAAAATAAGAAAAACGATTTAAGTCATAATCAGGAGCGCTGACCATTGCAAGAATTTCGCCGCTTGAAGGTTCAATTGCTACTAAAGCTCCTCTCTTGCCTTTAAATTCCTCTTCAGCAACTTTTTGTGTTGATGCTTCTATACTTAATACAAGATCATTTCCTTTTTTAGGAAGTACATCATCTCTGCCATCAAGGTACTGACCGATTCTCCGCTGTCTGGAATCCACCAGTACATAACTGTATCCTTTTGTTCCGCAAATTAATTTTTCATATGTCTTTTCAATGCCATTATGCCCGACATAATCACCAGGTTTATAAAATTCTTTTTCCTTTGCAAGCTGTTCAGGAGATATTTCCTTTGTATAACCGAATGTGTGTGAGGCAATAACACCGGCAGGATAGAATCTTTGCATCTCAATTATGTAATCAACTCCGGGAAGGTGCTCAGAGTTTTCTTCGAACCAGGCAATTACTTTAAAGTCAACACCTCTTCTTATTTTAACAGGCAGAAATTTAGAATAGATTCTATTCTTTTGCAGCAGGTTTTTTACAAATCCGGGTTCAGTACCGATAACGGCTTCTATAATTCTATTCAGACTTGTATCGTAATATGCAGGTGTGATTCTTAAAGTATATGCAGGATTGTTGCTAACCAAAACTTTGTAATTCCGATCATAGAAAACTCCGCGAAGAGGCTGCAGTTCAAGGCTTTTAATACTATTATCCGTAGCCTTCTTATCATATTCAATCCTGTTAAGAATTTGCATCTGAAATAATCTGCCGGCAAGTATCATAACAGTTGAAATGATTATTGCATAGATTATTGCTCTTCTTTTTATTGAGCCAAAATTTTCAGTCTTCAATCGAAAGCCCTTCTATATGGTACAACAACCACTAAAATACTTACAAGAGAAGTATAAATTGAAGGCAGTAATGCATGGTTAAACAAAGCAAGGAGGAAATTTGTATTAAAATCAATCACTGAAAAAAATGAAAAAATAGTTGTATCAATCAGCGCACTAATGAATGTAACAAGAGTGAATGAATAAGTATAAAGATACTTTTCTCTTCTGGTTTCTCCTGAAAAATAACCTGCAATGAAACCCGCCACAGTTTTTGAAAGCATATTACTGCCGACTAAATTTCCTGAAATAAGATCGTACAAAATTCCATACGATGCACCGGTAATCGTTCCAAAAATTTGTCCATATAATATTGAAAAGTACACAACTGCAATAAGTAGAAGATTAGGAATGACTTCCTGTACTGAGAGCAGCGGAATAACTGTAAGCTGTATTAAGACTACGGGAATAAAAATTAATATCGGTATGAAATATTTTATTTTCATTACCTGTTGTAAAAATTTAATTCAAGATTATTTTTTTCAGCATTCTCAACCATTAACAGTATAAATACATTTTCAACACTCAGAACTTCCTCGAACGGAGTTACCTGGATGAGATTTAATAAGCCGGTTTTGTCTTCCTGAATATTAGAGATAATTCCAACGGGAATAGGTACAGGTATTATTGAGCTAACTTCGGAAGTGATTATTCTGTCACCCACATCAAAATCATAAGTTCTGGGAACATCAACAATTATTAATTTCTCTCCATCCCATTTCATTATACCGTTGAGCCTGTTTTTTTCATTCTTAACAGTAAGCTTTAAGTCAACATTTTTCAGAGTTCGCGCAATTGAAAAATTTTCCGAGCAGGATTGAATAATACCAACCAAACCTCTGTAACTTATCACAGGCATTCCGGGTTTAATTCCATCCTTTTGCCCTGCATTAATAGTTATGGTATTCTGAGTTATTGAAAGTGATTTTGAAACAATCGTTGCAGGAAAAATCGGTAGTGTTGTAGTGTCTCTTAAATTAAGCATTCCTTTAAGTTCTCTGTTCAAAATCCCTTGTTCTCTTAACTGACTAATTTGAATCATTAACTCGGCATTGGTTCGTCTTAAAATCAGATTTTCATTTTTTAATTGAGTAATGTTGAATAAATCATAGAATACTGAGGAAACTGTGGCGAAGCTTGCAAAGGCAACAGCTCTGACTTTCTGTACCTGTGGATTATTGTTTTGTGTCAGCAGAGTAAGACTTAAGATTACAATTACAACCAGGACCAGATATTCTTTAAAGTTATCCCAAACGTATGATAATAACTTGAACATTAATATCTTCTGTTACGAATAAGAACCTTTGAATACTCATTCAGATTTTCAATAATTTTTCCGGCACCTCTTGCAACAGCGGTCAGAGGATCCTCAGCGACGTGAACCGGAAGATTTGTTTCCATTTTTATACGTTCATCAAGACCTTTTAACAGCGCTCCTCCGCCTGTCAGCATTACACCTCTGTCAAGAATATCAGCCGATAATTCAGGTGGTGTACGCTCAAGTGTTTGTCTTACTGTGTTTACAATTTGTGTAATTGCTTCATTAAGAGCTTCCCGAATTTCAACAGAACTAACTTCAGTTGTTTTAGGAATTCCACCAACAAGATCTCTTCCTTTAACCTGTATTGTAATTTCTTCCTTAAGCGGAACAGCGGAGCCAACTTCACACTTAATTGCTTCAGCAGTTCTTTCGCCTATTAGTATATTATGATTTCTCTTGAAGAATTGCATAATAGCATAATTCATTTCATCCCCTGCAATTCTTATTGACTCTTCATTAACAATTCCCGATAAAGCAATCACTGCTATCTCGGTAGTTCCACCACCGATATCAATTATCATGTTTCCGACAGGAGCATGAACATCAATTCCAATTCCGATTGCCGCAGCCATTGGTTCAGCAACCAGGTGAACTTCTTTTGCACCAGCATGTTCTGCGCTGTCTCTGACTGCTCTTTTTTCAACTTCTGTTACACCGCTTGGAACAGCAACCACAACTCTCCGGCTGCTCAATACACCAGCCTTCACTCTCTTAATAAATGCTCTTATCATTCCTTCCGCAATTTCAAAATCAGCAATTACACCATCTCTCATCGGGCGGGTGACTTTAATTTCTTTGTGTTCTCTGCCCTGCATTTCTTTTGCTTTATTTCCTAACGCAATAATTCTTTTTGTGCTTCGGTCGAAAGCAACAATGGATGGTTCATTAAGAACAATGCCTTTTCCCTTAACATAAATTAGTGTGTTTGCAGTTCCTAAATCAATTGCAATGTCTGTAGAAAAAAAGTCTATTATGCCCATAATTCCTCTTAATGTTTAAAGTGCCTGATTCCTGTAAAAACCATTGAGATATTTCTCTGGTTTGCAGCATCAATTACTTCCTGATCTCTTACTGAGCCGCCGGGTTGAATTACAGAAACAGCACCACAATTTATAATTTCAATTAAACCATCTGCAAATGGAAAAAAAGCATCGGAGGCTGCAACGGAGTCTTTCAGATCAAGTCCGTGTTCTTCAGCTTTCATCTTTGCAATTTTTGCAGAATCAATTCTCGACATTTGTCCGGCCCCAACTCCAAGTGTCGCCAAATCTTTAACAAATACAATTGCATTTGATTTTGTATACTTTGCAATTTTCCAGGCGAATCTCAAATCCTGCATTTCAGCTAAAGTCGGTTTTTTATCTGTTACAACTTTGATTGTTGTTTCATCCAGGTCAAGCAAATCTGCATCCTGAACTATTGCACCACCGGGAATTGATCTAAAAGTAATCTTCTCGTTCAGTATCGATTTTTTTTGTTTCAACAGTCTGCGATCTTTCTTCTTCTTAAGAATTGAAATAGCTGCATCAGAATAATCAGGAGCACAAATAACTTCAAGAAAAATTTCATTCAGTTTAGCTGCAAGATTTTCGTCAACTTCTGAAGTGAAAGCAACAATTCCGCCGAATGAAGAAACAGGATCACATTTAAGTGCCTTTACGTACGCATCATAAGAATTTTTTCCAATTGCAGCACCGGCAGGATTATTATGTTTGATAATGCTGCAAGCATTCTTTCCAAGGCTTTCAACTAATTCAACTGCTGATACTAAATCCAGAATATTGTTGTATGAAAGCTCTTTACCATGAATGAATTCAAAATTGTCATAGAACTCACCATAAACTCCCGCTTGCTGATGAGGATTTTCACCATAACGAAGTGAAGAGGCAAGTTTAAAGCTCCTGTTAAAATAATTTGAGCTGATACTCATCTTTGCCTGAAGTGAGTTGACAATGTGCGAATCATAATCTGCTGTGTGTGCAAATGCAGCTAAAGCTAATTTTTTTCTTGTTTCAAGACTAACCTGACCAGATTTCAGCTCTTCGATGAATGGTGAATATTGTTGAGGATCAGTAATTACAGAAACAAATTTATGATTTTTCGCTGCAGCACGGATCATAGTTGGACCGCCAATATCAATATTTTCAATCAGCGTATCGAGGTCAGCATCAGGATTTTTTGCAACCTGCTTGAATGGATACAGGTTCACACATACGATATCTATTGGAAAAATGTCATTTTCATCAGCTTCTTTTAAGTCCGAGTGGTTATCTTTCCGCATAAGAATACCTCCGGCGATTTTAGGATGGAGGGTCTTTACTCTGCCATGAAATATTTCAGGAAAACCGGTTATATCTTTTATTTCAGTGACAGATATTTCGCCTTCCGACAAAAGTTTGAAAGTATTACCGGTAGCAATTATATCATAACCACTGCTTACCAGGCTTTTGGCGAAATCTACAATCCCTGTTTTATCAAAAACACTTATTAAAGCTAGTTTTTTCAATGCATCATATGAGGTTTGGATTAATAAAATTAAGCGTCAACTATTACTCTGTTTTCCTTAACAAAGACTTTGCCAAGTGCTATTTTTTCGATGACAAATGGCAGCAGCTGATGCTCAACAGTTAATACTCTTTCGGCTATTTCTTCCGGCGATTTAACATTGGATATATCAACACATCTCTGGGCGATAATTTTACCTGTGTCATAGGTTTCATCTACAAAATGAACAGTTGCACCTGATACCTGAGCGGATGAATCGAACACTGCACGATGAACATTCATTCCATACATTCCGGGACCTCCGAATGAAGGCAGAAGCGCAGGATGAATATTAATAATTTTATTTTTAAATGATCTTACAAAATTCTCCGGGATAAGCTTTAAGAATCCGGCAAGTACTATCAAATCAACTTTTAAATCTTTCAGAATTACTTCAAGCTCTTCAAAAGAAATAAATCCTTCCTTTTTACCAACGCTGTACACCGGGATCGAAAAATTTTTTGCTATATCAAATGCAGGACAGTATAATTTATCACCAACAACTGCTTTAAGATTAACTAAATTTTTCAGTTTCGGCGAATCGAGTATAGCTCGCAGATTTGAACCCCGACCAGAAACAAAGACCGAAAGTGCTAACACATTCCTGTTAAATTATTTAACCAAAACTACTTAAAGACATTTAATTTATCAAATAAACTGGAGACATTATCCTTATTTTTTCTTTAGTAAAAATGAAAGGAAGCTAAGTTTATCTTTCAACTTATTTTCAAAAAAATAATCAGTAAAATTATTTGCATAACCTATAAAGAGTTCTGCATCAACAATGTTTCGCAGCTCCTTACTTGCTCTTGCTGCGTAATAACAAGCAAAAGGTTTTACCCAGAGTTCACAATCATCAAAATTGAAAACGGCAAGAGCATACTCAAGCGACTTCCTATATTTCCCCAAATAAAAATATGCATCGCTCAAATATAAAATTGCTTCAGCCCGTTGCGTATCTGAAATTGCCCGTTCAAGAAATTTTTCAAGTGAGTCAATTGCCTGATTAAACCTGCCGGCATCAATCATATTCTTAATTTGAAATAGCTTAAGTTCTTTTTCGCCGGGAAGTTGATTTAGAAAAATTTCTCCCTTTATCTTAGCATAAACATCATCATCAATATCTTTATTTCCTTCGGAGGTTTTCTCAAAATATAAAAGTGCTGATAATGAATCGCCTTTAAAGAGATGACTAAGTCCAATCCTGAGTGCAGTAATTCCCTTAAAGTGAGTATCGGTTGCATTCTCAAGAAAACTTATGTAATACTTTCTTGCAGATTCATATTCACCTTTTGAATAGAAAATATTTCCTAATGCCATACCTGCAAAGTACTTTAACTGCGTTAAATTTGTATCCTTTGAGGCGTAAACAGAATTATAATTTTTTGCAGCATTATTTAAATCAAATATCTTAACCTGAAGATTTGCGAGCGCAAACCGAAACAACTGATTTTTCGAGAACCTGGAGTTAAGTTCATTTAAGATTTTTTTTGCCGCATCATATTTCAGAAGAAATTCTGAATAAATCTGAGAGAGGTAAAACTCTGCATCTATTTTCGACCACCTTCCTTTTTTTGATGCAAGTTCCAGATAATCTAATCCGGTTTGCTTATCGCCTGTCATACCGGCAAGATTGAGAGCCCATGACCAGGTTTGCGGTGCCTGTGAAATAGCAATATTAAAAAGTCCCTTACTCATATAAGCATCATAGTAAAGGCTGTCTTTTGCAAGCAACTCATCAATGTAAAAATGAAATTTTCTTGCCTCCATTACAGCATCAAAATAATTTTCATTTCTTGTAAAGGCAAAAGTTCTGTTCACATAGTTGAGCCCAGAATATACAGCACAAATAAATCTGCTGAATCCTTTTCAAGAATTGCAGTTGCTTTTTCTATTGCAGTGTCTGTCAGCGATAAGAAATAATCAAGTTCAGATTCACTTTTGTTGTCAAGAAAGAACCATAAGTGGCTGATGGATTTATAATAATATCCCCCGGGATTATCCGGATATATTTTTATAATGTTATCGAATATGTTATTTGCAGATTTAAAGTTGAAATTATAAAGTGATTCAAGTCCGATACTTATTCTTGAGTTCAGATCTGATTGAGCGAAATGAAAGGAAGTATTAAAGAGAACAACAATACAGGCAATGAGTGATATCTTTGAAATCAATTTGAAATGCATAACAAACAGCACCAAAGCTCGGAAAGATAAAAACAAATACTTAATAACAATTTTATTCTTCAGTTTCCTTCATTATTAATTGAATAATCAATTGCCGCACGTACGAACTCCCTGAATAACGGATGAGCATTCGTAGCTCTTGATTTTAATTCAGGATGAAACTGGCAGGCAACAAACCAGGGATGATCTTCCAGTTCAATCATTTCAACAAGTTCTTTATCTGGGGATAGCCCGCTCAGGATAAGTCCCTTCTCAATTAATTTCCGTCTGAACTTATTGTTTACCTCGTACCTGTGACGATGCCTTTCAGAAATGTAATTCGTTTTGTAAGCCTCGTAGGATTTCGTTTTATCCTGAATGACGCAAGGATAAGCTCCCAAACGCATCGTTGCTCCCATTTCTTTAATATCTTTCTGTCCGGGCATTAAATCAATAACATTATATTTTGTTTTCCTGAATTCACTACTATTGGCATTTTTCATTCCGCAGACATTTCTTGCAAATTCAACAACGGCACACTGAAGACCGAGACAAATACCAAGGAATGGAATGTTATTTTCTCTTGCATATTGAATTGCTTTTATTTTCCCTTCAATACCTCTTTCGCCAAAACCACCGGGAACAAGAATTCCTGAAACTCCGTTAAGAAGTTCTTCCGGTTTTTCGATTTCACAATCTTCCGCATTAACAGGTTTTATTTTCACTTTAACCTGATTTGCTGCACCTGCATGAATGAATGCTTCCATTATACTTTTATATGCATCAAGATGAGTTATATATTTTCCGCAAACCGCGATTTCAACTTCACGGGTAGGATTTTTTATTCTATCGATAAAATCTTCCCATTCATCCAGCTTTATTTTTCTTTCGGGTAAGTGAAGTCTGCTTGTAACTAAAGTATCCAGCTTTTCTTTGTATAAAACTAAAGGAACCTCATAAATAGACTGGACATCATAGGCAGACATAACAGCTCTGGAATCAACATTGCAAAAGAGAGCAATTTTTTCCCTGATTTCTCTTGGCAATTTTTTTTCAGATCTGCAAATAAGTACATCGGGCTGAATTCCAAGTTCTAAAAGATTTTTTACGCTATGCTGTGTTGGTTTGGTTTTAACTTCACCTGCAGATGCGATATACGGAACAAGAGTAACATGAATCACCATCGAATTAGCTCTGCCGAATTCAAGCATATGTTGTCTCATAGCTTCTATGAATGGCAGACTTTCAATATCTCCCACCGTTCCACCGATCTCAGTAATAATAATTTCATATTCATCAAGTTCACTAAGACGAACTAACTTCCGTTTAATCTCATCGGTAATATGAGGAATAACCTGAACGGTTGCACCAAGATAATCTCCCCGTCTTTCTTTTGTGATAACTTCATTATAAATCTGACCTGTGGTTGTGTTATTTGCACGGGTCATATTAACATCAAGGAATCTTTCATAGTGACCAAGGTCAAGATCAGTTTCTGCGCCGTCGTCGGTTACATAAACTTCACCGTGCTGAAACGGGCTCATTGTTCCGGGATCAACGTTTATATAAGGATCGAATTTTTGAATTGTAACGCTGAATCCTCGTTGTTTGAGAAGTAATCCAAGTGATGAAGCAGTTATTCCTTTGCCTAACGAAGAAACAACTCCTCCTGTTATAAATATAAATTTGACTCTTTTGCTGCGGGACATATAGTTTTTTCTGTTTTTCAAATATAGATGAAGGTCGAGTTATAAACAATTAGCAATAAATGAAAATTCTCAAGCCAAATTTAACAAAAGTTCACATTGATTTTTTTCAAAAAATATTACATTTTCATTTGCCATTAGGCAGGAATTTTCTTATTGTTATAAAAAAAAGAAAAAAGAATTGGAACAAGCCATTAAAATATCAGCAATATTCCCTGTCAGCGCAAAAAAACTATACGATGCCTGGTTAAACAGCAGTGCACATTCAAACTTTACCGGAAGCAAAGCTCATATCGAACCAAGAAGTGGTGCACCGTTCTCTGCGTGGAATGGATACATAACCGGAACAAACATTATACTTCAGCCATACGGAAGAATAGTTCAGAACTGGAGAACAACTGATTTCCCTGATGGTGCACCTGATTCAAAACTTGAGATACTTTTTGAAAAACATAATAACGGAACAAAACTGACAATAATTCATTCTCACATTCCTTTCGGTGATGAAAAGAAATATGAAAAGGGCTGGAAAGAATATTACATTAAACCCATGAAACAATATTTTCAAAAAGCTAAGGTTTCTGCAAAAGTAAGATAGTCTATTAATTCCCCGCCAATATTCAACTTGAATCGCCTTCAATAATTCAACTATATTTGTTTCAACAATAAGAAGTTTTTACAAAGGTATTTTTGAAGAATATTTATTTTCTGTCTTTCATAATTATTGCTGTTTTTTCCTCTTCTATTTTCTCACAGGATACTACTCAAAGTCTTGCGTTCAAGAATAAAAGACCCCAACAGCAAACACCTTATTTTTACAGACCTGATCTTGCTTATCAGATCTGGCAAAAATTCAGACTGACCCAGGAAGCTAACGCCGGTGATCCATTGGCTCAACATGAATTGGGTTTGCGCTTTTTGCTTGGGGAAGGTGTGCCTGCAGATACTTCTCAAGCTGTTTTCTGGATTAAGAAAGCAGCCGATCAAAATCTGACTTCTGCAAAATATAACTATGCAATTTTGCTGATCAACGGAATTGGAGTTACGTGGGATCCATTTACTGCATTCAAATTATTTCAAAGTGCTGCAAACGATGGAATGGTACAGGCTCAGTACGTTGTAGGAATTTTATACACAGACAATCTCACTGTTAAACGTGATTATAATCTTGCTTATTACTGGATTAAAAAAGCCGCCGATAGCAATTATGAGCCGGCGCAAAATATTGCTGCTAAACTAGAACCAAGAGTATCCAGAAACATTGTTGATTCGCTTATAAGTTCTACAAGCAAACCGGAAGAAAAAAATCCGATTCCTGATCCTTCAGAAAATTTAACTTCTTCGCTCGGTTTGGTTTTCATTGATTTTAATACCATCAGCGATACTGCAATAACTGTAACGGATAGTATGCTGATTGAAAATATTGAAGTAATCGGAAATGACAGTCTTTCAAAAATTTTATTGGCTGATAAACCAAAAAGTTTGAAGGATCTTTCAACTCCACGTAATATTGAAATACTTAATATGCTGGCAGAAAACGGAAGCCCTGAAGCACAAACAATACTCGGTAAAATGTACGAGGAAGGAATTTACTTCACTAAAAATTTAGCCAATGCCGGAGTTTATTATTATCGTGCATTAAGAAATGATTCTCCGGCGGGAACTTACTTGCTATGGCAACTCTCGCAGCAATCCGAATTTGGTGAACAGGTTCAGCGTGAAAGTGAAAATGGAAATATTGTTGCCAAATATCTCTGGTATGGTTTAACTGCAATAGCATTTGACAGACGAATTGCAATTTCAGATGCAATTAATTTGTTAGAACAATCGGCTGACTCCTATTATTTACCGGCGTTGGTTGAGCTGGGATTAAATTATTATAACAGCAGGTTTGGTAAATCTGATATTGAAACCGGGTTAAAACTCTGGCAAACAGCATCACAACTGGGAAGCAAAGAAGCTGAAATAAGATTAGTGGCTTCGAGGCTGCTTGATAATTTTGGCGGATATAATAAATCTGAAGATTTTAAGAAACTTAAAAAGTTCGCTGATGAAGGTTCACTCTTTGCGATGGTTTCTGTTGGTCTTTGTTACGAACAAGGAATCGGTATTTATCAATCCAAACCCGAAGCAGTAAATTATTTTAAGATGGCTGCTCAACGCGGCAGTCGTTTTGCTTATGAAGAACTCAAGAGAATTTATGACGGAATGAGGCCTCCGGATTCTCAGTTTTTAATTTCGAACTAAATTAAAATGAAAATCAATCCAAAACTTCCTGACTGGGGAACAAGTATTTTTACTGTTATGTCGAGGATTGCAGTAGAGCACAACGCCATCAACCTTGCACAAGGCTTTCCTGATTGGAATTGTGATGATGAGTTGCTTGAGTTAGTTCATCACTTCCAGAAAAAAGGATTCAATCAGTACGCTCCTATGCAGGGAGTACCAAATCTACGTAACGCAATCTCAGAAAAAATTAAAAAACTGTACGGAAGACATTACGACTTCGAAAATGAAATTACAATTACTGCCGGTGCAACACAGGCACTTTACACTGCAATCACTTCAGTAATAAAATCAGGCGATGAAGTTATTGTTTTTGAACCGGCGTATGACAGCTATGTGCCTGATATTATTTCCAACGGTGGAATTCCTGTTTACGTTCAGTTAAATACTGATGATTATTCATACGATTGGGATCTGGTTAGAAAAAAAATTTCCGGAAAAACAAAAGCTATAATTCTAAACTCACCACATAATCCAACCGGAAGTCTGATTAATGAGAACGATATTATTGAATTGGAAAACCTTACAAGAGGAACCAATATTTTAATTGTCAGCGATGAAGTTTATGAGCATATAACGTTTAACGGAAAAAAACACTTCAGCCTTGCTGCTTCTGAAGAATTATCAAAGAGAACTTTTGTTATTTCTTCATTTGGAAAAACTTATCACACAACCGGCTGGAAGATGGGCTACTGCGCCGCACCGGATTATCTAACAAAAGAATTCAGGAAGATACATCAGTTTATTGTTTTCTCTGTAAATACTCCGATTCAATATGCTTATGCAGAGTTTATGAAAGAGGAAGAAAGATATCTTTCGCTTGGAAAGTTTTATGAGAATAAGCGTGATGTATTTCAAGATGCAATCAGAAGTTCAAAACTAAGAATTAAAAATTGTGACGGGACTTATTTTCAGTTGCTGGATTATTCAGATATTTCAGATAAATCCGATATGGAATTTTCTGAATATCTAACTAAAGAAATTGGTGTTGCGGTAATTCCACTTTCACCATTTTATAATGACAGGAAGAGTAGATCATTAGTTAGAATTTGTTTTGCTAAATCTGATGAAGTACTGAAAGAAGCCGCTGCAAAACTCCGAAAATTATAAATAATATTATGGATAGAAACGACCAGTTAAATCTCAGAAAAAAAGCCGCTTACATTTCATTGGCAGTCGGCATTGGAATGTTCATCACAAAGATGACTGCATATTTTATCACCGGTTCAGTTGCAATTTTTTCTGATGCGGCTGAATCAGTTGTTCATGTTGCTGCAACCGGTATGGCTTTATTCAGTATAATACTAAGTTCAAAGCCCGCAGATGAATCTCATTTATACGGACACGGAAATATTGAATATTTTTCTGCCGGAGTTGAAGGCTTCCTGATTGTTTTGGCTGCTGGTTTTATTATTTACCAGGCAGTGCTGGATATAATCGCCGGACCAACACTTGAATCGCTCAACATTGGAGTTATTTTTATTAGTGCTGCCGGAGTCGTTAATCTGGGTCTCGGTTTCTATTTGATAAGAACCGGAAAGAAAACGAATTCGATTACTCTTGTAGCAGACGGCAAACACGTTCTCACAGATGCATATACGAGCATAGGAGTAATTGTCGGAATTACTCTCGTAATCATTACAGATTTTGTTCTGCTTGATCCAATTCTTGCAATCATCGTGGCACTGAATATTTTATTCACTGGTTATAAGTTAATCAGAGAATCAATTGGCGGATTGATGCTTGAAACAAACCCGGCAATCCTTAAAAGCTTTTCTGACAAATTAATTTCTATTAAGAAAGATTACTGGATTGATATTCACGAACTGCGTTACTGGCAATCAGGCGACAGGACCTACCTGGATTTTCATTTGATACTTCCCTACTATTTTACGATTGAACAATCTCACTCCGAAGAAAAATTTATTGATGAAGAGCTTGAGAAAGACTTTCCCAACTCTCAGATTAAAATACATTTCGATTACTGCATACCTGATCTGTGCAAATTCTGCGGCTACCAAAAATGTGAAGTACGTAAAGAAGAAAAGTCAATTAATTTTGAGTGGAATGTTGAGAAGTCAGCAGGGAAAGCGGTTTATATGGTTATGAAGTAACTGGCAGTTAGGCCGAGTTGCGAAGCGCAGCGTAGCAACGTTTGCTGCAACCCATTATTAGACGTCAGGTGCCATTCCAATCAGCCAATTTATTGCATCTTCAAAAGATGTAAAAGCCTTGATCCTGAAGCCTCGGTTTTCGGAACAGAGTGCAAAGAACGCGGCATCGTCAAATCGTTCGACGGGACAAAGCACAGCTGTCTTTCCAGAAAAGGCATCGCGAAGTTTGCTGAGTTCATCCGCCAGATACCATAGTTCTGTTACTGACATTTGTACATATGCCTGTCGGGTATCCAGGAGTATTTCATAGTCGATCAGATGAGCTGTGGCTGAAGCGATCTCTATCAGGGCTTTCTTTGACATTTCGAAATCTAGTTCTCCTTCTGAGGTTGCTCTGACGAAGTCTTGTGCGTGGATTAGCCTGATATCTAATGGCATGATTGTCTCCTTTCTTTGTACGTTGGCGACTAACGATGTTGCGCCTAACCCGCCGCCCATAACAAGGAAGCCAAGTGAAGCACAAATGCCAATGATTAAACAAACTGCACTTAACTTGCGTCAGCAAAAGTGCGGTTTGTAAATTAATTAATTAGAACGAA
>JACAFA010000139.1 GCA_013388525.1 Ignavibacteriaceae bacterium
GAAGTCGAGAATCAAGCTGTTCTGGAAGAAATGGTAAAAAAATATTTATCTGATCTGGATTATAAAGTGGCATATCTTGAATCGCCTGATAACAGAGGTATTGATAACGGTTTAATTTTCAAATCAAATAAATTTAAACTTCTAAATGTTCAGGCAGATACAGTTCATCTTTCTGATGGCTGGCCCACCAGGTTAATCTTCGGTGTTAATCTTCTCAGTATTGAAAATAAAAAAATTACGGTCTTTGTAAATCACTGGCCATCAAGAAGCGGTGGACAGATTGAATCTGAACCAAAAAGAATTTCTGCTGCTCAAACCCTTCGAAATGCAATAGACAGAATTTTTCAGAGCGATTCGAGCGCAAATATTTTTATCATCGGTGATTTTAATGATGAACCACTAAATATTTCAGTTTTAGAAACATTAAAAACAAACCCCATTAAATGTGATTCTTTAATCTCGGAATTTGAATTCAATTCAAAAGGACAATTATTTAATCTCTCTTATGAATCATTTGAAAAAGGGGAAGGTAGTTTTAAGTATAAAGATGACTGGAACATGCTTGATCAGATAATTGTATCCGGATCAATCATCGTTGGAAATGATTTAAATTATATCTGCAATTCATTTGAAGTTTTCAAACCGGAATTAATCGTAACAAAGTCTGGTCAGTATGAAGGAACACCATTCCCAACATTTGGTGGTAAAAGATATCTTGGCGGATATAGTGATCACTTTCCGGTTACAGCTAAATTCAGAATAATCAGGAGCAATGAATGAAGAAAGAGTTATTAATCTTCGGAAGCAGCGGTGCACTTGGCAACGGTGTTACCGAAGTATTTCTCAAAAAAAAATATGATCAGATTTATTTATTCGACTTTAAACATAAAGAAATAGCTCAAACAAATGTTAAGCAGATAATAGTAAAAGATTTATCGGTTGAAGAAAATATCAAAAAAGCCTTCAGCGAATTATCGCCATCAAAAGAAAAAGTGTTTTACCTCTTTAGCACTATCGGCGGATTTACCGGAGGTAAAAAAATCTGGGAAACCGAAACTGGTGATTTTGACAGAATAATAAATATGAATCTTAAAACCAGTTTTTTATTAGCCAAACACTTTTCTAAACTTGTAAAGCTGTCAGATTCCGGTTCAATCTGTTTTACAGCAGCATTTACAGGAATTGAAGCAGAGTCAGGAAAATCAGTTTATGGTGCTTCAAAGGCAGCACTTATTCATTTAGTAAAAACGCTGTCAGAAGAAGGAAAGGAAATTAGACTATCTGCAAATGCAGTTGCACCTTTCATAATCGATACACCTTCAAACAGAGAATGGATGAAAGAAGCTGATTATGATGACTGGATTAAACCTGCCGAGATAGGTGAATTTGTTAATTCGTTGTTCTTAAGTTATAATATACAAACCGGAAATATTTTTATCTTAAAAAATCGGTTCAACAAAAACTAAAAAAAATCCATTTTACATGAAGTAATTTGTTGATTTTCAATGGCGAAATGTTTATTGTAGTCATACTCATAATTAAAAATTATTTGGAAAAAAACCTTTCCTTGATAACAAACATTAAATTTTCAGGAGGAAACTCTATATGGATTTCACAGGTGTCATAGCTACATTATTTAACACCATCGCTCAGGCAACTAATGATGGTGGAGTTTTAAATTGGTTAAGTTCAAAATATGAAGCTGGTGGCTTTTTCATGCACCCAATTTTAGGGTGTTTGATAGTTGGTCTGGCTTTTTGTTTTGAAAGATTATGGACATTAACCCGTTCAAAGACGAATACAAAAAAATTTATTATTGATGTTAAAAGAGCTCTGGATGATGGTGGTATCGAACAAGCCAAAGAAGTTTGTGCTAACACCCGAGGTCCGGTTGCATCTGTTTTTCATGCAGGATTGCTAAGAGCAGATGAAGGTCTTGAAGCTGCTGAAAAAGCAATTATAGCTTATGGTGGAATTGAAATGGGTTTCCTCGAGAGAGGATTAATCTGGATTTCTTTATTTATATCTTTAGCACCGATGCTTGGATTTACCGGAACTGTTCAAGGTATGATAGCCGCATTCGATGCTATTAAAGAAGCTGCACAGATTTCGCCTGCCATTGTTGCTGATGGTATTGCAGTTGCTTTGTTAACAACTCTATTCGGTCTGGTTGTAGCTATGATTCTTCAGGTCTTCTACAATTATCTTGTATCAAGAATTGACAGATTAGTTGGAGACATGGAAGAAGCTTCAATTGAATTGATTGATGCATTATATGAATTAAAAACCAGAAAATAGAAACAGAATTTTTAGATATTAACTTTAGAATAATCAAATGATAAAAAAGAAAAAACTCCCTGAAGCAACTATACCTACATCTTCGATGGCGGATATTGCATTTCTGCTTCTGATTTTCTTTCTTGTTGCAACTGTTATCGATGTGGATTCTGGTATTGGTATGACATTACCTGAATTCATTGAAGATATTGAAACCGTTGAAGTCCCAAAGGACAGAATGGCTGCAATTCTTATAAATGAAACCGGAGACGTGCTTCTTGACGGTCAGCCAATTTCATTATTCCAGATCACTGCAACATTAAAACCCAGAATTCAGTCAAAGATTGATTTACCAAAGAACAAGAAGTTAATCGTCTCAATAAAAACAGATAGAAGAACTGTTTATAATGCATACATACAGGCACTGGATCAGGTTAAGGAAGCATTCTTCGAAGTTCGTGATGAATTATCTAATTCTAAATACGGTATGAAATTCAATGATCTTGGACCTGAAGAGCAAGATGAAATAAAAGAAGCTGTTCCAATCATTATTTCGATAGCAGAACCAGAAAAAATAAAATAGAGGACTGGTAGAATGAAATTTGAAAAGAAAAGAGCAAGTACTAAACAGGAAATTCCAACAGCCTCAATGCCTGATATCATATTTATGCTGCTGTTATTTTTTATGGTAACAACAACATTAAGAGAAGTTGAGGTCTTAGTTGATTACACTCTTCCTGAAGCTAAGGCAATAGAGAAGATCGAAAACAAGAGATTGATTTCTTATATCTGGGTTGGCAAAGACGGTAAAATCCAAATCAATGATAGTCTTGTTAAGATGGAAGAAATTCAGAGTATTATGTACTCCAAGAGACAGGCATTACCAAATGTTATTGTTTCTCTGAGAATTGACAAAAACACCGATATGGGTTATGTAACTGATATTCAACAGGAATTAAGAAAAGCGTATTGCCTCAGAATTAACTATTCGGCAAATATCAAAATATAAACTAAAATAAATTTTTGTTTTACTGAGCAGGTTGATTCCGGATGATCGCCTGCTTTTTTTATTATGAGGGTAAAATGAACTTAACAGAAAAAATTAATATCGATTTAAAAGAAGCAATGAAGTCAAACGACAGCGTGAGACTTCAAACCATTCGCTCAATAAGAGCACTTATTCTGGAATTTGAAAAGAGTGGTGCCGGTAAAAAACTTGGTGGCGAAGAAGAAATTAAATTGCTTACTTCTGCAGCTAAAAAAAGAAAAGAAGCAATTGAAGAATACTTAAAAGCTGGTCGAAACGATCTCGCATCTGTTGAGGAAGCTGAACTGAAGATAATTATGTCCTATCTTCCAAAACAGTTAACGATGGATGAAATTATCAGCAAAGTAAAGCAGTTAGCAGAACAGATAGGTGCACAGAGCAAATCTGATTTCCCGAAGCTTATGCCTCTTGCGGCAAAAGAATTAAAAGGGCAGGCAGACGGAAAAGCTATAAAAGAAGCAGTTGAAAAAGTTCTCGGTGTAAATTGATTCTTCTCGATGCTCTTATTATCATCGGTGTAATTATTGGATTTATTCTTGGGTTCAAGGACGGTTTCATTCGCAAACTTGTTGGACTAATTGGTTTTATTATAGCTGTAGTTGCTGCCGTGTTTTTTGCCGGGAAGCTCGGGTTATTAATTGAAAGCTTTTTCGGAATTGAATATTACCTGGCTGAAATAATTGGTGGTCTGATTATTTTCTTTTCTATTATTACAATATTTATGTTTCTGAAAAGAGTCGTTCATCCTTTTGATAAAGTGAATAATCTGCTTAATCAAATCGTAGGTGGTATTGTAGGTTCAATCCAGATTTTATTTTTCCTGAGTGCTATCTTTATCATCGTCAATGTTTTTGATTTGCCTGATAAAAATACGAGACGGAATTCTATTTTTTATGAAACTACTCATTCAGTAATACCTCTGACAATTCAATACTTAAGCAATTACACTCCTCAGCCACGCAACATAATCGAGGATTATATAAACGAAAAAGATACCCTTCAATGATTGATAACTCTGTTCTCGAAAAGCTTGAATTTCAAAAAGTCCTCACCAACGTTGCTAACTATACTTTAACCGAAAATGGAAAAAAATACATTTTGGGTTTGTTGCCTTCTTCGGACTTAAATAAGATAATTTTTGAAGGTGAGTCTGTTAGTGAAGCAAAAGAAATATTAATTAGAAATATTCCTCCGCAAATAGATTACATCCCCGATCTTTTCGAAACAATTGCACAGAGCAAAATTGAAGGTGTAGTCTTAAGTTCAAAAAAAATTATAGAAATATTAAAACTTGCTAAAGTATCGCGGGGATTGTTCCAGTTTATTAAAAATAACTCAGGCATTGCTCCAAAATTATCTCGTTTACAAGACTCGTTGGTAATTGATAAAGTTTTTGAACATCATATTGAAAAAGTAATAGATGAAACAGGTGAGATAAAAGAGAAGGCAAGCCAGAAGTTGTTTGATATTCGGAAGCAAATTCGTGAAAAGCAAAGTTCATTAATTAAGTCAATCAACAGCATCATGAAATCACTTGATGCAGATGGTTTGGTAAGAGAAGATTATTTAACTCTTCGTGATGGCAGGATGGTCATTCCTGTTAAAGCTGAACACAAAAGACATCTGAGAGGTTTCATTCATTCAGAATCCGCAACAGGTCAGACTGTATATATCGAGCCGGAACAAACTCTGGAATTAAATAATGAAATCGTTACTCTTGGATTTGCTGAGAAGCGTGAAATCGAAAGGCTGCTTAAAGATTTAACAACACTGATTGGTAAAGAGAGTGAAAAACTTAAGGAAGCACTGAGGACAATAGCTTATATTGATTCTCTTTTCGCACGTGCAAAATATTCAATTGAAATTATGGGTTCTTTTCCTTCCATTGATGATTCAAAGAGTTTCTATTTGAGCGATGCTCGTCATCCTGTTCTGCTGAAAAAACTTGGCAGGGATTCTACAGTTCCATTAAGTTTCAAGCTGGATAAGCAGAGAATTGTTATAATCACCGGACCAAATGCTGGTGGCAAAACGGTAGTTCTCAAAACTCTTGGTTTGCTTTCATTACTTCTTCAATCAGGTATTCACATACCTGTTAATCCTGATTCTAATTTTCATTTATTCAGTAATATTTTAATTGATATTGGCGATGAACAATCAATCGAAGACGATCTTTCAACATTCAGTTCTCACCTAAATAATCTTAAAAATATTCTGATAAAAGCGGACGAAAATTCACTTGTACTTCTTGATGAAATCGGAACAGGAACTGATCCAACAGAAGGTTCGGCGCTTGCAGCTGCTATTCTATTGAAACTAAGGGATATTGGTTCTTTAGTTCTTGCTTCCACTCATCACGGAAGTTTGAAGGTAATTGCAAATAATGAATCAGGTTTCATAAACGCTGCAATGGAATTTGATCACGAGAAGTTAAAACCAACTTACAAATTTAAACTTGGTGTTCCCGGTTCCAGTTATGCTTTTGAAATTGCCCGAAGAAGCGGCATTGATGAAAATATTATACTATCTGCTTCTGAATTTATGGATAGTGATAAATATAAAATTGAAACTTTCCTTTCAGAGCTTGAGGCAAAGTCAGGCAAACTTGAAGAAAAATTAAATCAATTAGAAATTGAAAATTCCAGACTTTCCGGATTATCAGTTTTATACAGGAATAATATTGACAGACTTGAAAAAGAAAAAAAGGAGATACTTAAAAAAGCAAAAACTGATGCAGAAGATTTTTTAAATGGCGTAAATAAAAAAGTAGAAAATGTGATTAAGCAAATTCGGGAGTCAGGAGCTAAAAGGGAAGTGATCAGAGAATCTAAAAAAATTATTTCTGATCTGAAGGAAGAGACGAAGAAGATTTATCAACCGGAAGTTGCATTAAAGACAGAAATATCTGATTTTAGTGTTGGCAGTTTTGTGTTGATTAAAAATACTTCTACTTCAGGTAGAATTATTTTGATTGACAAAGAGAGAAATAAAGCTATGATTGAATCCGGTTCAATAAAAATGCAGGTTGACCTGAACGATTTGGTAATAGATACTTCAATAAAAACTGAGCAACCGGTAACTCATTATCATAATTTTAATCAACCGGTTACACAATACCGCCTGGATATCAGAGGTAAAAAACCGGAGGAAGCTGATTTTGAAATAATTAAGTTTTTGGATAATTCGTATATGACAGGTCAGGACAGAATAGAAATTCTGCACGGCAAAGGAACAGGCGCATTGAAGAGAACAGTAAAAGATATTCTGGATAAACATGAAAAGGTTAAGAATTATTATTTTGCACCAATAGAATTTGGCGGTGAGGGAATCACAATTGTCGAACTAAAGTAGGGAAGTATTGTTTAAAAAAATTTTAATTGCTAACCGGGGAGAAATTGCAGTCAGGATTATAAGAGCCTGTCGTGAACTTGGAATTAAATCTGCTGCAGTTTACTCGGATGCAGATAAAACTTCACTTCACACCCGTATGGCTGATGAAAGTTATTACATCGGCAGTTCACCAGCACACGATTCATATCTCAACAAAGAAAAAATTATTAAGCTTGCAAAAGAAATAAGAGCTGATGCCATCCATCCCGGATATGGTTTCTTTTCTGAAAATGCTGATTTCATTAAAGCACTTGAGAAAAATAATATTACATTCATCGGTCCGTCTTCAAAATCTGTTGAACTTATGGGCAGTAAAACTGAAGCGCGAAAGCTGATGCAAAAGAATAATGTTCCGATAGTTCCCGGCACTACAGAAGCGATCAAGTCTGTTAAGGATGGATTGAAGATTTCGGAAGAAATAGGATATCCTGTATTGCTCAAAGCAGCTGCAGGTGGTGGGGGAAAAGGTATGCGAAAAATATTTTCAACAGATGAGTTTGAGTCTGCCTTTGAAGCAACAAAGAGAGAAGCATTAAAATCCTTTGCTAACGATGACATTTATATTGAAAAATTAGTTGAAAATCCGCGGCACATAGAAGTTCAGATTTTTGGAGACAAGCAGGGAAATTATGTTCATCTTTTTGAAAGAGAATGTTCAATCCAACGCAGACATCAGAAAATAATTGAGGAAGCACCTTCCTCTTTTCTTGATGAAAAAACTCGTAATAATATAACTGAAGCAGCAATAAATGCAGCAAAAGCATGTAATTACTTTAATGCCGGCACGGTTGAGTTTCTGATGGATTCAAAAAAGAATTTTTATTTTCTTGAGATGAACACAAGATTGCAGGTTGAACATCCTGTTACCGAACTTATTACCGGAGTTGATTTGGTAAAAGAACAGATTTCAGTTGCTTCCGGTAATAATCTTTCATTTAAACAAATTGATTTAAGAATTAATGGTCACGCTCTCGAATGCAGAATCTATACTGAAGATCCATCTAATAATTTTCTTCCGTCGACCGGACGGATTTCAAACTATATTTCTCCATCGGGTCCGGGCGTTCGTGTTGATAGTGGTTTTGATAATGGTTCAGAAATAACAGTTCACTATGATCCGTTAATTGCAAAACTTATTTGCTGGTCTGATACGAGGAATAGCGTTATCGATAGAATGTTGAGAGCTCTTTCGGAGTATGTCATTGGAGGATTGATAACAAATATTTCTTTTCTGAAAATCATCATTGCGCTTCCATCTTTCAGAAAGGGCGAGTTTGATATTAATTTTCTTAACGATGAATTCATGAATAAATTTAATGAATTGAAAAACAATAAGGATAATCAGGAAATTGAAAAAGTTTCAGCTCTTTTTGCAGCAATTCTAAAATCGAAAGTTTCTTTAAATAATCTTGAATTAAACCATTCAAAATCTAAAAATGAATGGCAGGAACAGATGTATGAATGATTTTATTGTCCGGGTGAATAACTCAAAGTTTAATGTAAAAATTATAAATGAAATTGAATTAATTCTGGATGATGAGCAATTTAACTACGAATTACTTCCTCTGAGCAGCAACTCGTTTATACTAAAATTAAATAATAAAGTATATCAACTAACATCTGAAAAATTAAATAGTGATCTTTATAAAATCCTCTTTGAAGGAAATTATTTAGAAGTAACCGTAAGAACTGCATTACAGGAAAAAGCACTAAAATTATTGGAAAGTTCTGTAAGTTCACATCATCGTCATCTGGAAGTGAGAGCTCCGATGCCTGGGTTGATATTAAAACTTAGAAAAAAAGTTGGTGATCAGGTTGAACTTGGAGAGTCTGTAATAATTCTTGAGGCAATGAAAATGGAAAATGATATCAAAGCACCTGCTTCGGGAATAATTGAAAAGATTTATGTATCAGAGGGTTTAGCAGTAGAGAAAGGAATTATACTTTTTTCTATTTCTTAAATATTTTCATAATCAACATAAATCATTAACATATTTAGGAGGGATTCATTTGAAAAAGTATCTTTACATCGCCCTGCTAATACTTGGAGTTTTTCCCGGTATTATACTGGCTGGTGGATTCCAGATAAATGAACATGGAGCGAGAGCCATGGGTCTTGGAGGAGCCTTCACTGCAATAGCAAATGATGCTTCTGCTATTTATTGGAATTCTGCTGGAATGACACAACTTAGTGGAACTAATTTTCTGCTTGGCACTGCACTCATCGCACCTAATTCAAAATTCAGGGGCGTAGCTCCTGCAGTTGATGTTAACTATATGAAAAGTGAAGTGTTCTTTCCAAGTCATTTCTTTTTAACTCACTCAATTACTGAATCATTTGCTGCAGGTATTGGATTGACTACACCATTCGGGTTAGGCACCGAGTGGGATAGTGGTTGGATTGGAAGATATCTGGCACTAAGAACAAAGCTCACTACTTTCTGGGTACCAATTACTTTTGCATATAGTCCGATAGAAAATCTGTCACTTGGTGCTGGCTTTGTTTATAGTTTTGCTGATGTTTTGATTACACGCAGCAATTCTCAGGCTCCGTTTGCAGGTGATGCTTATGTTGAGCTTGAAGGTAACGATCATTTTGCTTATGGATATACATTTAGCTTAATGTACAAACCTATAAAAGAGTTGTCGATTGGTGCTTCTTTCAGAAGTGAAGTTGACTATGAATTTGAAGGAACTGCAACTGTTACAGGTGCTGAACAGTTACAGGAAATTGATGCCTTCCCAGGTGGTGATGTTACTGCAAAACTTTCAACACCTATGAATATAGTTGGTGGAGTAGCTGTTAACGTAATTCCACAACTAAGATTAAGCGCAGATTTTCAGTGGATAGGCTGGTCAAGTTATGATTCATTAAATGTAAATTTTGTTGATCCTGATACTGAAGATTCTAAAAGTGCTCGTTTATACAAGGATACATACATCATTAGATTCGGTGCACAATATAATATTTCTGATGAGCTGGCAATTCTTGGTGGAGTTTATTATGATAAAATGCCGGTAGATCCTGAATATGTTAGTCCAACTCTTCCGGATTCTGACAGATTAGGATTCAGTATAGGAGTGGATGCTAAAATATTCGATAGTTTTGGAATTCAGGGTTCCTATTTATTTATAAGAGCCTCCGAACTTACGGTAACTAACTCAAAAGAAATATACACAGTTGGCGATTCACCATTTAATGGGACATATAATTCTTCTGCCAATCTGTTGTCATTAAGTTTATATTATAATTTGCAATAGAAGGAGGAAGTTGAAATGAAAAAAATAATTATATCCTTATGTCTTCTTTCTTTTATTGTTTTGGCAATAATTGGATGTGAAGATTATAACAAACTGACTGCACCTGAATTAAATCTTGGCTCTGCAGATTTTACAAGATTTGTTTCTATTGGTAACAGTCTTACAATGGGTGAGCAATCCTCATCAGTTTTTGAATCTGCTCAGATGTATTCATTTGGAAACCTGATTGCTAAACAAGTTGGAGCAACTTATGCACAGGCAACTTTTAGTGAACCAGGTACCGGAGGCAGATTAGAGGTTGCCTCACTGAATCCATTTACTACATATACGAATCCAGAACAAGGTTCTCCGACCAACTTAAATTATCCTGCACCTTACAACAATTTGGGTATAAAAGGTGCGTTTCTGTATGATGTACTAAATGCAAGAAGTGCTAACACTTGTTATACTGCAAATTTCGGAGTTCCGAATCCATTGTTCGATGCAGTTCTGAGAGGCTTCGGAACACAATTGGAACTTGCAATTGCCCAACAGCCAACTTTTATTACTTTATGGATCGGGAACAATGATATCCTCGCATACGCAACTCGTGGAGGATTATTTCCACCGACAGATCCGGGAGTGTTCCAAAACCAATATACGCAAGTCTTAACTGCTTTAAATGCTACCGGTGCTCAGATTGTTATTGGAGGTTTGCCAGATGCTTTATTGACTCCATATTTTACAACTGTCGGTCCAGGTGTTGGGTTGGCAATTTCTGGAATTCCGGGCGCTCAGGGTTTAGTTTATCAGACCACAGGATCTCCAGGAATTGCTTTAGCCACTGCAAATGACTTAATTAATAAAAATGTGTTTATCACTTTAAGTGGTTCTGACGCAGCAAGTTTAATTGGAGACCAGACAGGCAAATACTATACGGATAATGGAATTCCAGTACCACCTGGAGTAAATACAGCATTTCCATTTGGATTAACTCCGGAAAATCCATTCCCAAATAGTCTGGTTCTTGACCCAACTGAAATTACAAATTATCGTACTCTAAGAGCTGAATACAATGATATCATCTCAGGATTGGCATCTTCGTTCAGCTATTCAGTAATTGACTGGGATGATATATTTAATCAACTGGCAAGTACTGGTGGATTAACCGTAAATGGTGTCAATTTTTCATCAACTTATATTGAAGGAAACTTTTTCAGTCTTGACGGAATCCATCCAACAAATCAGGGTTATGGAATAATTGCAAATGAATTCATCAAAGCAATAAATAGTAAGTACGGTGCATCTATACCTTTGGTTGATGTCTCAGCCATTCCGGGAAGCCTGATTTTTAAAGAAGAAGTTTCAATGGGCAAATATGGAATTCCAAATATTCCATATAGTGCATTAGATCATGTTTTATTTTAATTAAAAGGGATGGTAAGCCATCCCTTTATTAATAAATTATGAAGAGTTATAAAATTTTAGTAACACTTGTCCTGATTAGTTTTTGTATTTTTATTTCGTGTTCATCATCAGAAAAAACACAAGTAAAAAAACAGGAGACTGATAGCTTATACATCTTTGATGAAATTCCACCGGAAGACATATTCAAGTTGGAATCTCCGGTTCAGCAATCTGTAGATGTTTATGTAGTTCAGATCGGTGCTTTCTCAAACCTTGATAGAGCAAAGCAATTTGCAGAAGAAAGCAGAGCTAAACTAAATAAAGATATTAAAGTTGAATTCAATGAAAAGAAGAACCTCTACGTTGTTTGGATTCATCCACCATTTCAGGATAGAACTGCAGCAGAAACTTTTAGAAATGGATTATGGAATTATAAAGAATTCAGGGATGCCTGGATAATAACTCTTGAATCAAAAAAATAAAAAAAGGTTAAGCCAATTAAAGCTTAACCTTTATGTTTTTTATTCCCCTCACTATTTTAGACAATAAAAATCAGTAATAGCAAAAAGAATTTTTCATTATTAGTTGAAACCAAAAGCCCAGTCGACGGAACCTTTTTTAAAGTTGATATCTGAATATAAAGGTTTGGATTCCTGATTTACCTTAACTTCGTCATTGTATTCTTTTTCATCCATAAGAGTTTCAGAATGAACTGTCTCTTTTATTGATTCAAATTCATCATCCAGATTATTTATTGAAGCAGCTTCTTGCTCAAATTCGCTTACAAGGTTTTGATTTTCTAATGAAGTATCAATACTATCAACAGATTTCTCTAACTCAATTGCTGTTAATTCTTCCTGAACTAAAATTTGTGAATTTTGGATTACCTCCTCAGGTTTTTCAATTTGAATATCATCCGCTTTTGTATCAATCTGGTTTTCATTACTTTCATTATCAATATTATTGACGGCATTCTCAATCATCTTCTTATTTTCAATATCTGCTAAAGCTGACTGAACGCTATCATAAAGAGGAAATATTTTTCCTATTGAATTAAGCGTTAGAAAAACTCTTGACTGATCAGTAGGTTCGATAATTACAAGATTACGATTCTTTTTCTTGAGTTTCTTGTAACCGCTTACCAGTACACCGAGAAATGTTGAATCAAGATGCTGACAATCACTAAGGTTTACAATAATATCTATGTCAGTACCAAGAATAGCCTCGTTCAGATATTCTCTGAATTCAGTAGCTTCATTTAAAGTAGCACGTACTAAATTTACATTTATAACAATTGCATACTTTTTTATTTGTCTTTCAAAATATTCCATAAGCTCTCCTTTGGAAATTAATTCTTAAAATAAATTATTCAAGCCAGGAAACCACCTTGTAGTATTTTGTTTTTGGAAAATAAGGTGGAACTGTTTTATTGAATCTTTCATCAAATTTATGAACGTAACTATATCCATGCACTGGTACATATTTAGTGCCATCCCATACATAATCAGCAGTTGCTCTGACTTTTTTACCAATTACACCGCCAATAATATTCATATTATGAGCAGTTGGATAATCGCTGTATCTTTCAATAATCAGGCCGTCTTTTTGAGAATAAATTGAAGCGTGTAAATCGAGATCCCCGGTAGTGGCGTTAAAATCTACCTGAGCATATTTTTCAGCAATTAATCCCAGCATATCGGTAGAAGTTGGATTAGTTAATGGATTATTATTGTATTTCAAATCATCAGTAATGTGGATTATGCCAGCATTTGTTTCGCCTTTTTGAGAGGCAACGACTGATAGCCTACCATTCAAAGTTCCCTGAATAAAAACATTTCCTTTTTCGACATAGATGACTCCATTTGGAGCTAATGAACTTAATGACTGATTTATAATAGGAGACCAACCTGTACTGTTGATATTATAACTATAATCAACTGTACCATTAGGTAACAAGTTTAGTTTTAAATCGATTATTCTGTTGCTTGCCGTAGTATCTTTAAATATTTTACCGCCTGTGAATGCTGCTTGCCTAATTATAGAAGTATCAAACTCAAGAGGAATATAAACACCTTCGTCCAGTCCTCCATGAAATTCAGGATGTGAAAGACTATTATAAAGTTTTACTCCGTTCTTTGTTGTTGTGTAACCAAGAAAAACCGGGTCACCATAGCATTTTAAATAGTCATTCGTATGGAAAGGACCTGAAAATGTGTCGCCGGTTGCAGCCCATGCTGCCATTTCATCGTAAAAGTTTCCGTATTGAGCAAAGTTCTTAGGTTCCAGCCAAACAATTACTGTATCCTTATAACTTTTAAAGCCGCCAATTTGAAAGTTAGAAATTGATGTTATCATTTTATTATCGTAGCCGAATGAATCAACACTAACGTCTAGAGAACCATAGTCTATTTGGAGATCATTATAACCATCCATCCAGAATTTATTAATAAAAATTTGATTGGCAGCCATATTTGCACCGCTAACAGCTAAGTCATGAGCTTTTGTTTTCGCATAATATTCAACGAAAGCATCAGTAGCTTCATTTGAAGTATTGAGCATCCCTGTGCCCATTATTCCAAACAAAATACTGAATCCTAAAACCAGTAATAGAGAAGCTTTGCCAGACATAATCTATTTCTCCTTTTATCTTTTTCTTAAATTTCTTGAAGTTAAACGTACCTGCTGCCAATATGCTTCAGAATACTTTTCATCATAAGCTTCAGGATCTTCAACTTTGAAAGATATTTCAAGGTGTGTAATTGTAGCTGGTGAAGCAACGGGTGAAGGTATTTCGTTTCCTAAAGCGTCATAGTATGTAAATTTAAACTGCACAATATTCGTACTTATAATAAGAGGTGAGCCGGAGTTTATTTTTCTGAAAAGTATTTTGTCTCTTGGATTTTTCGTCATTGACAATGCGGCTTCATTACTTAAGTAAAATGTTATACTGTCCAGGTTTCCATCACGATCAGTATCGGTGTAGAAACTAATCATCTCCTCGTCAGCTTGAATAATTCTACTCATTTCGTCCGTGAGTTTGTATGGATCTTCACAATAACCAATTCGTCTTAAATCTTCTTCAACGACAATTGCAGTTTCTGAAAGAGACCTTTGAAGACTTCTATCACTTCCAAAAATTGCTTTATTCTCTATCACAGTCCCATTCAGTCGTAAAAGAGTAAGCAAAATAATTCCACCTAAAACAGTGGAACCAATTATGTCTAATATTGAACTAAATCCCATGTTTTAATCCTTTAAGGTAATTTCCAATAGCTAAATACTTTTCTAAGAACGACAGTATCTTTCATAGAAGGACTAGATACTCTTACAGTCATCATTTTATGCCAGGTTCTATTACTCGAAACGAACCCTGTAACATTCGGATCTACATAATCAACAGTACAATGAATCTCAAAAAATGCACTGGGCATTGTAGAGTCAACATTTGTATAATTATGAAAGTCATCGTAATCGTCAAAAGAATCAATTGAGTCACAAAACTCACCGGATTCTATTCCGCATCCGAAATTATATTTCTCCGTTAAAGAAGTAAGCGATGTAACAAAATCTTCTTTTGTCTTTTCGTCAAATGCTTTTTGTGTTGCCTGCTCTAACAATGAACTAGCGAGAGAAACAGCTAAAATTCCAAATTTGGAATTATGCATATAGTCCTGAGTCTGAATTGTAACGTTGCTCATTCTTAAGACTAAAATTGCAAGCAGCATCATTGCGCCTGCTGATAAAATCGTTTGTCCGGTATTCATACTAGTTGTTTTTTTATATCTGAATTAAAAATTTATCTGTTCCAATAAGTCAGCATATATGCCAACCGGTCATCGGTAAAAATTTCCTCACGAATAAACAAAAAGATGGATTTCAGAAAATTTTTCTTGCTTTTTTTGAAATTTTTACTGTAACTATTTGGAAGTGTATTTTAATTCGAGACATCGTAATATTTGTTTTTTTTGATTTTTTTAACAGATGCCTGAACCATCTTAATTAAAAAATTTAATAAAGGCTTAGAATCACAATGTTCTTTGAAAAGTATGATAAGTTTTTTCTTAAATATTATTTGGTTATTTTTTGACAAATTTCAATCAAAAAATTAAACCGGAGGGTATCAAATGGCTTTTTCATTAAATAAAATTATGCTCATTGGTCGTCTTGGCAGAGATGCTGAAACAAGATTTACGACAAATAATGTGTCTGTAACAAATTTCACTTTAGCAACGGATTATCGCTATAAGGGGAAGAACGGAGATTGGGTTAATGAAACAACCTGGCATAATATAGTCTCTTTTAATCTTTCGGATTACTTTAAAGAAAATTTGAAAAAGGGAAAGAAATTTTATGTTGAAGGCAGACTTAGTAAGCGAGATTATACCGATAAAGATGGAATCAAACGATACACAACAGAAGTTGTTTCAGAGAAATTAATTCCGCTTGAACCATCTTCAGAAAGCGCGTCAACTGAAGAAGAAATAACTAATATCGAGCCTGCAGTCGGTAACGAAAACGAAGATTTACCTTTTTAATAATATTTACATTTAAGAGGATTTGAATTTTCTTGGAGATGGAGTGGTTATATCACGTTGTTCTTCTTCTGATTCTATTTTTACTCTCTGCTTTCTTTTCTAGCTCTGAGGTTGCTTTTTTTTCAATAAAGAAAAAAGAACTTGATGAAGAATTTAAATCCTCTGACACTATCTCAAGATATGTGAGTAATTTACTGGCTTTCCCAAGAAGACTTTTAATCACAATACTTGTTGGTAACACTCTTGCAAATGTCGCAATATCAATTATCTCAGTTTCTTTAGTGCTTGAAATTGCCAGACTGTACCAGGTAAAAGTAAATGTTATTTTAACGATTCAGATTATTTTAATCACAATAATAATTCTGCTCTTTGGGGAACTGCTTCCTAAAGTTTTTGCCTCAAAGCATCCGAAATTAACCATTAAAATTAATGTCTTTCCCTTATATCTGATCAGTGTAATTATTTATCCTGTATCAGAAATAATTGCTGAAACAATCAGACTAACTTTTATAAAACTTAAGTTTGATAAAGCAAAATCTGCAATAACAGAACAAGAATTATCCACGCTTGCCGAATTAGGACACGAAAGAGGTACTCTCGAAGAAGATGAACAGGAAATAATAACCAGCTTTGTAGAATCCAAATCTGTCCTTGTTGGAGAAGTGATGATTCCACGAGTTGATATTGTTGCTGTTCCGTTTAACATAAATGATAAAGAACTGATTGAAATAATAAACAAAAGTGGATATAGCCGGTTTCCTGTTTATAAAGAAAATTTAGACAAAATTATCGGTATTGTTCACGCTAAAGATTTACTTCATTATTTACGAAATGAATCATTTATTCAAGAGGAGACTTTAGCTAAAATAAAACGTGAAGTACTTTTTGTTCCTGAACGAAAAAAAATCAGCGAGATGTTAAAAGAATTTCAGCAAAAGAAAATGCATTTAGCTGTTGTTGTTGATGAATTTGGCGGTACTGCAGGATTGGTTACTCTCGAAGATATAATTGAGGAAATAATTGGTGAAATCTGGGATGAACACGATCCGGAGGAAAATGCAATTAAAAGAATTTCACCTGATAAAATAAGTATCTTAGGTAAAGTTCCTGTGACCGAGGTTAATGAAGTGCTTGGAGAAGAATTAATTCCTGCAAGTCCGGATTACGATACCATTGCCGGACTCGTAATTAATAAAGCCGGAGACATTCCCAAGGATGGATATTCGTTCAAACTCAATAATTATAAGTTTGTTGTAAAAGAAGTATTGAAAAAAAGAATCAAGAGAATAGAATTAGAGAAGATTTCATAAATTATTAATTTTTATGAAGAAAGGCTGTTTTATAAAAGGAGTCGTAATTGTAACTATACTAATAGCCGCAGTAGTCTATATCATTCAATATAAATTAGATGATTGGTTTTTTAAACCCGCAAAAAAAATTATTATAAGTGAAGTTGCTGAAAATTGGGAAAATGAATTCCGGTATATCAATGATTCTGCTCAAAAAGATTCACTTAAAATGTTATTGATTTATTATCTTGAGAATGTTAAGTCGATGAAAGATGTTGTAAATTTGGATGAGGAATTTTTTATAAAAGAATTTGATAAAATAGTAGAGGATAGTATTATAACTGATAATGAAATATCACTATTAACTATGCAACTGAAAAAGGAAAACAATGAGAAACCCGAGAGCAACTGAAATCAGAGTCGGAGTTACCGTTTTATTAGGTTTGCTGGTCTTTATCTGGGTGTTAGGTTGGGCTAAAAATTTTACTTTATCTTCATCCGATAATCTGATCAAAGTAAAGTTTAATAAGATTTCCGGACTTGAGATTGGCAATAATGTTACCGTTAACGGCGTACGCAAAGGTTATGTTAAAGATTTTTTTATTCAAGGTTCTTCAGTTATCGTAACTTTAAGTGTAAGCAATGATGTACAATTGAAAAAAGATGCTGTGTTTTCTCTTGAGAGCACTGACTTGATGGGTGGAAGAAAGATTGAAATTAATCCCGGTAATTCAGATGAAAATCTGGATTTGTCTGCTGTTCATCAAGGTAATTACATTACTGATATTGCTGGTATGATATCATTGTTCAGTGATATACAGGATAAAATAAGTATAATCGCTAATGAATCGGTGAAAACTCTTCAAGGAATAAATTCACTTCTGGAAGATGAAAATTTTATTCAGGGATTAAGAATGAGCATAACTAACCTTAATAATGTTACCTCCAGATTGGATAAAGTAATTTCAGAGAATCAGGAAAGTTTAAGAGAGATTGCTGACAATACTAAAGAAATTACAGCTGATACAAAAGTTCTTATAAAAGAAAATAAAGACAACATTGAGCGTTCTTTGACAAATCTGAATAGTGTACTGCTCAAATCAGACTCTCTAATTACTGTTCTGAATTATTTTACTAAGGAAACTGCCGTTGGTGGAAATAATCTTGGCAAAATTCTTTATAATGATTCTCTTTATAACTCTCTCATTGAATCGATGGAATCAATCAAGGAACTTACAAAAATCCTGAACGATCAACTTAAAGGTGATGGTGTAAAAGTAGATGCTTACATTTTTTAATATTTATTTATGACAGAATGGTACTCGGATTAGGTATAGACATAATTGAAATCGCAAGAGTAAAAAAAAGCATAGATAAATACGGGAATAAATTTCTAAAAAAAGTTTTTACCAAAGAAGAAATAAAATATTGCGAAGCTAAATTCAATAAATATCAGCATTATGCTGCAAGATTTGCTGCGAAGGAAGCTGTGTACAAAGCACTTGCATCAGGCTGGAAAGAAGGTCTCAGGTGGAAAGATATTGAAATTCAAAATGATGCTTCCGGTATGCCATCAATCAATCCAAAAGGAAAATTAAAATCATTTCTAAAAAAGGATACGCAATTAAGAATATCAATCAGTCATTCTGATAATTATGTAACGTCTGTTGCGATTATTTTCAAGAACAATTCGATTTAAATTTTGAGCTGAATTCCTTACTTGTAGAACTATTTCTGTCAATTGATATTAAGGGTTGTTATTATTAATTTTTCAAACAATATAAAACGCATTTACTAAATAAGTATGTTTCCTAAATTTTATAAAGTATTTAATTACTCATCAATTGTTGTAGTGTTAATTTTTCTGGTTTTGATTTTAACCGAATCAATTCCAAGGGAAGCATACATTACTTTATTAGTTATCACCATTGTAATTCTTGTAGCCAGAATAGTTTTCAGGATTTATTTACATTCATATTTAAAGAAAAGCAAAGGAGAATAAGACTTCGAACCCTCGAAACGAACTAATGGTAAACTTAATGCAAAGGTGCTCATCTTAAATCAGAGCTACGAACCTCTTACTATCTGCAATATAAAAAAAGCAGTCATTCTGATGTACCTCGGAAAAGCAGAATTAGTTTTAAAGGATGACGGCAAAGAAATAAGATCAATGCAATCCAGATACCCCTGGCCAAGTATAATCCGATTAAGTCATTTTGTTAGTGTTCCATATAAAAAAGTTGTGCTGACAAGAAAAAATATTCTCCGGAGAGATGGATATAAATGTGCTTACTGTGGCAGGGGAGACCTTACTTTAACAATTGACCATATTATTCCCAAAGCCAGAGGCGGAGACGATTCCTGGGAAAATCTTGTTAGTGCCTGCACAAATTGCAACAATAAGAAAGGAGACCGGACTCCCGGTGAGGCTGGTTTATCTTTGCTTGTGAGACCATTTAAACCGAGCCATATTATGTTTATCAAAAATGTGGTTGGACGTATTGATGAGAAATGGAAACCTTATCTATATCTTTCTTAATAATCGTTTCTTTATTCCTGAAAAAATATCCATTATTCTTATCTTTGAACAGTAATTTCAACTATTTCAATATTTTATGAATAAAAAAAGAATTCTTAGCGGAATGCGTCCTACCGGAAAATTACACATTGGTCATTATGTTGGCGCATTAGAAAACTGGGTGCATCTGCAGGATAAATTTGAGAGTTATCATCTTATTGCTGACTATCATGTTCTTACTACTGATTTAAATACTGATAGTATTTATAACGATACGATTGATATGTTAATAGATTGGCTTGCCGCTGGTTTGGATCCTGCAAAAAGTCCAATGTTCAGACAGTCTCAAATAAAGGAACACACAGAATTATTTTTAATTTTCAGTATGCTGATTACAGCAAACAGGTTAGAGAGAAATCCTACAGTTAAAGAGCAAGCCCGTGCTTTGCACATTGAACAAATTATTTTTGGTCATTTAGGATATCCTGTTCTTCAGGCTGCGGATATACTTTTATATAAAGGTAATGCAGTTCCTGTTGGTGAAGATCAGGTTCCTCATATCGAGATTACAAGAGAGATTGCCAGAAGATTTAATAACCAGTATGGTGAAGTTTTTCCTGAACCTGAAGCTCTGCTTACAAAGTTTTCCCGTTTACCTGGTCTGGATGGCGCGGCAAAGATGAGTAAGTCTCTGGGAAACACAATTTTATTATCTGATGAACCTGAGACAGTCAAAACAAAATTAAAGAAAGCAGTAACTGATCCACTTAAAGTAAGACGCAACGATCCCGGTCGTCCGGAAATATGTTTGATTTTTTCATATCATAAAAAATTTAATCCTTCTCAGGTTCCGCAGATTGAAAAGGATTGTCGTTCAGGTGTTCTTGGATGTGTTGATTGCAAATTGAACTGCTCGGAAAAAATATCTGCTTTTCTTGCACCGATAATCGAAAGACGAAAATATTATGAAACGAATATGGATGAAGTATTGAATATTCTTTCTGATGGTGAAATGAGAGGGAAAAAAGCAGCTCAGGAAACTATGGCAGAAGTTCACGATAAGATGAAATTCGGGTAAAATGTATAAAGTTAAGTTAAATCAATTTGAAGGTCCTCTCGATTTACTTCTGTTCTTCATCAAACGTGATGAGTTGAATATTTACGATATTCCAATTGCCCGTTTGACAAAAGAATTCCTTGAATATGTTAACCTGATAAAAATACTTGACCTTGAGATTGCCGGAGATTTCATTTTGATGGCTTCAACATTAATGCACATTAAAGTGAGAATGCTTCTGCCTCGTGAAGTTGATGAAAAAGGTGAAGAAATTGATCCGAGAGCTGATTTAGTAAAGGCTCTGCTTGAATATAAACGATACAAAGAAATGTCAGAGGAGCTATCATATTTTGAATCAAACCAACGAAAAAGAAAATTTAGAGGTAACTTTTCTGAAGACATAAAAGAAGCTCCGAATGAATATGATATACTACTTAAAAATGTTTCGATATATGATCTTGCAAAAGCATTTAAGTTTGCAATAGATCAACTTAAAAGTGAACCGATTCACGAAATAAGAAAATTGAATGTTTCTATTGAAGAACAAATAGAATTTATTGAAAATAAATTGAAAGAATTCCCGGAACTTCATTTCCTCAAACTTGTTGAATATTTGAAAGAAAAAATCAGAATAATAGTTACATTTATTGCTTTACTTGAATTAGTCAAGATTGGAAAAATTGGAATTAAATCAACAAAATTTTTTAATGACTTTATAATATCTGCAAAAGAAGATGGATAGCACTTACATTTCTGTTATTGAAGCTCTGATATTCTCTTCGGATGATTCCTTATCTGCCGAGGAAATAATTCGGGCAATTAAATCGATTGATGGTGAAGACATTGAATTAACCAAAGAGGAAGTAGAAAATTTTGTGGATTCACTCAATCAAAAATATTCGGACAATGGTCATGCATTCCGTATTCTGAGAATTGCGAACGGCTATTTATATGCAACTTCAGAAATTTTTGCCAAGTATGTTGGTTTTCTTTCTTCGGAAAGATCAAGGAGAAGATTAAGCCAGGCTGCTCTCGAAACGCTTTCAATAATAGCTTACAAACAGCCAATTACAAAACCGGAACTTGAATCGATTCGTGGTGTAAATTCAGATTATATTCTAGCAACTCTTCTTGAAAAAAATCTGATTACAATTAAAGGCAGAGCAGAAACTGTTGGCAGGCCTCTTCTTTATGGAACAACTGATGAGTTCCTGAAATATTTTGGATTAAATGATCTTTCTGACTTGCCAAAACCAAGGGAAATTGATGAGATTATGCAGGATGAAGATTTTATTGAACAGAAAAGAAAAATTATGATGACTGATCTGGAAGAAAAGCTTGAAGAATCTATCGGAGAATCAGATGATGGCAACAGTCCGGATCAATAAATTTCTGGCTGATAGCGGGATTACATCAAGAAGAAAATCCGAAGAATTTATTTTGCAGGGAAGAGTCACAGTTAATGACAAAATTATTTCTGACCTCGGTTACAAAATAGATATTGATAAAGATATAGTTACACTTGATGGCGAACGAATCAAACCGAAAAAGCATATTTATATTTTACTGAATAAGCCTAAAGGATATATCACTTCGGTTTCAGATGATAGAAGTCGTTCAACAGTTCTCGATCTTGTCAGGACTAAAGAAAAAATATTTCCGGTTGGACGACTTGATTACAATACGACCGGTCTTTTGTTTCTTACTAACGACGGTGAATTTTCCCAATTGCTAACACATCCCGGTAATAAAGTACCGAGAGAGTATGAAGTTAAATTAGACAGAACGCTCGAAGAAAAAGATAAATTAAATCTTCTAAACGGAGTTACACTTGACGGCAAACCGGGTAGATTTCTCAAAGTTAGTTATCGTAAAGAAAAGGATAAAAAAAATGTAATCGTTCTTTGCGAAGAAGGTAGAAATAGATTTGTAAAGAGAATGTTTGGGAGGTTAGGTTATACTGTTGTAGAATTAAATCGCATAAGTTACGCTGACATTCTTCTGGATGTTCCCGTTGGAAAATCCCGGAATTTAACCCCACAGGAAATCCAGCACATTCAAAATAAATATAAACACTGAATCTCATTGGAGGAATTTTGGATAACGCACAAACTGATATCAATGTACTTATTAAGCGAAGATATGAAGAACTTGATGAATTAAAGAAAAAGGGTTTTGAAACATTTGCTTATTCATTTGATACGGACTCTTACTCAGAAGACATTAAAAATAATTTTGAAAAATATGAAAATAAAGATGTTAAACTTGCAGGCAGGATAATGACCATCAGAAGAATGGGGAAAGCATCTTTTGCTCATATTATGGATCAGAAAGGAAAAATCCAGATCTATCTGAAAAAAGATGACATCGGCGAAAACTATGAAGCATTCCGTTTAATGGATATCGGTGATATTATTGGAGTTGAAGGTTATGTATTTAAAACAAAAACTGGAGAGATTTCTGTTCACGTAAAATCTTTAACGCTTCTTGCAAAATCATTGCGACCTTTACCAATCGCCAAAGAAGCTGAGGATGAACAGGGGAATAAAATAATTTACGACCAGTTTGCTGATAAAGAATTAAGATATCGTCAGCGATATGTTGATCTGGTTGTCAATCCTCATGTTAAAGATGTATTTATCAAGCGCTCAAAAATTGTCTCATCAATCAGAAATTATCTTGATAATAAAGGTTATCTTGAAGTTGAAACTCCGGTGCTTCAACCACTTTATGGTGGCGCTGCTGCAAGACCATTTGTAACTCATCACAATGCTCTTGATATCGATCTGTTTCTTCGTATTGCAGATGAACTGTATTTAAAAAGATTGGTTGTCGGAGGCTTTGACGGTGTTTATGAAATCTCAAAGGATTTCAGAAATGAAGGAATGGATAAATCTCACAATCCTGAGTTTACTATGCTTGAACTTTACGTTGCTTACAAAGATTATAACTGGATGATGGAATTAGTTGAAGAATTGTTCGAACATATTTGTAAAACGGTTTTCGGAAGTTTCGATTTCACTTATGAGGAAAACAAAATAAACTTTTCAAGACCATGGAAGAAAGTAAGTTTTGTGGAATCAATCGCAGATAAAACCGGAGTGAATGTTATCAGCGCTACTGAAAGTGAATTGAAAGGATTAGCAAAAAACATCGGAATTGAAATTCAGGGTCTTTCGGGTAAAGCTAAACTTATTGACGAAATTTTCGCTCAGGTCGTTGAGCCACAATTAATTCAGCCGACTTTCGTAGTTGATTATCCTTTAATTCTTTCACCACTTGCGAAAAAACACAGAAGTAAAGAAGGACTTGTTGAGAGATTTGAAGGTTACATTGCCGGAAGAGAAATATGTAATGCCTTTTCTGAATTGAATGACCCTATTGATCAGAGAAAAAGATTTGAAGATCAGGTTAAAATGAGGGAAGCAGGTGATGAAGAAGCACATCAGGTTGACGAAGATTTTTTACGTTCGATGGAATATGGAATGCCGCCGATGGCAGGTCTTGGAATTGGAATTGATCGTTTGGTTATGCTTCTTACAAATCAATCATCTATCAGAGATGTAATTTTCTTTCCACAGATGAAACCTCAGTTTTGAGTCTGACTTTATTTAGCAGGGGTAAAATCATTCATATCATTTATGAATTATTTGATTTATTTTTTGAATAAATTTAATTGGAGAATCGATGAATAAAATATTTAAAATTCCGGTTTTGATTATTATTCTTACAGTTGGAATTGTTCTGGGTATCCAGATCGAAAAAGTGTTTTCTGATGACACTTTGAGCGATGGTATCCGCAAACTAAACGATGTTCTTTCATACACCCAAAAATATTATATCGAAGAAGTTGACACTCCTAAGCTTGTTGAAGCTGCAATTAAAGGAATAACAAATGAACTTGATCCTCACTCATTTTACATTTCAGCTAAAGATTTTACTGCTGTAGAAGAATCTTTCCGTGGCGATTTTGAAGGAATCGGAATTGAATTTCAGATAGTTGATGATACTCTTACAGTAGTTTCTCCAATTACCGGAGGTCCGAGTGAAGCTCTTGGTATTTTACCGGGAGACAGAATTGTTAAAATTGATGGCGAGGATTGTATTGGAATTACTAATGATCAGGTCAGAGATAAATTAAGAGGTAAAGCCGGTTCCAAAGTAAAAGTTTCTATTAGCAGAACAGGAGTTCCGGAGTTAATTGAATACGAAATAACAAGAGATAAAATTCCAATTTATTCTGTTGATGTAAGTTTAATGTTGAAAGATAAAACCGGATACGTCAGTGTTTCCCGTTTTTCTGAAACTACTCTTGATGAATTGAGAGAAGCTCTTACAAATTTAGATAAACAGGGAATGACTCAACTTATTTTGGATCTTCGCAGTAATCCGGGAGGTTATTTAAGTCAGGCAGTTGAAATGGCTGATCTTTTTATCGATGGAAAAAAGAAAATCGTATATACTGAAGGAAGAAGAAAAGATGCCAATGAAGAATATTTTGCCTCAAAGTCAACACCATTCGAAAAAGTTCCATTAATTGTTTTAATCAATCATGGCTCAGCGAGTGCAAGCGAAATTGTTTCCGGTGCAATTCAGGATTGGGACAGAGGTTTGATAATCGGAGAAACATCGTTTGGTAAAGGATTGGTTCAAAGACAATTTACACTTTCAGATAATTCAGCTCTCCGTCTTACAATTTCTAAATATTTTACTCCCTCAGGAAGATCCATACAGCGAGATTACAAGGATAAAAAGAAATACGAAGAGTATTATTCTAATATGGAAGATACAAGTATTAGCGAAGGAAATAATATTGAACACTCAGTAGAACAGGATTCATCAAAACCTGTGTTCAAAACAAACAAAGGAAGAACAGTTTACGGTGGTGGTGGAATTACTCCGGATTATATAATTAAGAACGAAAAGATTACAGATTATACAAGCAATCTTTTAAGACAGAATATCTTTTATCAGTTTATACTTAACTACATTGAACGAAATGGAAAAGAAATCAGTGCGACTTATGGAAATGACCTGACCAAATTTGTAAATGAGTTTCAATTCTCAGATGAAGATATTAATAAATTTGTGTCATTTGCAAAAGCAAAGGATATAGCTTTTAATGAAACAGAATATCAGAAAGATAAAGATTATATTATCACAAGACTTAAAGCGCAGTTAGCAAGAAATTTCTGGAAAAATGAAGGATGGTATTCAGTTATGCTGACTACAGATAATCAAATTGAAAAATCATTGAGCTTATTTGATGAAGCTAAAGAAATAGCTAATCTTAAATGAAAAATCTATTTGTCTTTTTGATAATTTTCATCTTTGGATTATGCGGATACTCTCAGGTAATTCATAGTAGAAATGAAAAGCTTTTTGTAGGTGAAGACTTAACTTACATTGTTAAATATGCATTCTTTAATCTTGGTGAAGTTAGATTCAAAGTACTTGAGAAAACCAAAATAAATAATACGCCGGTTTATAAAACAATAGCATATATTGATTCTTATCCGGATTTACCTTTTGTCAGTCTTCACCAGGTCTATGAAAGCTATATCGACTCAACTTTGTTTCCTTTACAATTCATAGCAAAGATATTTACGAATGATACGGTAATAGTGAAATACAGATTTCTGAGTGATAAGAAAGTTGAAATGAAAAAAGGAAGACTCGGAAATTCAAAACTCTGGCTTGATTCAACAGCACAAATAAATCATAGGATGCAGGACGGTCTATCAATTCTTTACTTTGCAAGGATGAATTTTGGAGAAGAAAAGACTATTTCTGTTCCTTGTTTTGTTAATGAGAAAGAGGAAACGACAATTATAAAATTCCATAGTCAGCGAACACCTTTTTCAATTGATGTAGTTAATTATGAAATTGATTGTCTTTATCTTAATGGCAGTACCGATTTCGTTAGTGTTTATGGACTAACCGGAGAATTTGAAGGTTGGTTTAGTAATGATGCATTCTTTGTTCCGGTTTATGCAAAAATGAATGTCATTATTGGAAGTATTAATCTTGAACTTATAAAATGGAATAGTGAGTTATGGAATCCTCCCTTATACAAAAACTAAACGACGAAGTTAAATTATTTCCTTATCGTGGAATGTTTCCATTACTTGGTGAGAATGTATTTCTTGCCTCGGGTGTAAAGATTATTGGAAATGTTGAAATCGGTAAAGACTCAAGTGTATGGTATAATTCTGTTATCAGAGGTGATGTTCATTATATTAAAATAGGCGAAAGAACAAACATTCAGGATTGCTCGATGCTTCATGTAACAAACGGTAAGTTTCCATTGAACATTGGAAATAAAGTTACTATAGGACACTCGGTTTCATTGCACGGTTGTACATTAAAAGATTTATGTTTAATCGGTATCGGTGCAATTATTCTTGATGGTGCAGTCGTTGAACCGAATTCAATGGTTGCTGCCGGCGCTTTAGTAAAACAAAATTTTGTAGTTCCTTCAGGGAAATTAGTTGCTGGCGTGCCGGCAAAAGTTATTCGTGATTTAACGGATGCAGAAAAAAAAGATATTGAAGCCGGTTCAAATCGTTATGTTGAATATGCAAGAATTTCTCTTGAATCATTCAAAGAAAATAATCAATAAATCAAGAGACTTTTAATTTTGTTAAAAAATCTACACGTCTATTCACAAGAATTTTCAATTAATAAAATTGCGGTACATAAATTAATTTCTTCTTTGAAAAAAGAATTTGCATTAAACATTTCTTTTCTATCCATTAGTTTTATCAATTCATCAGTACTGTTGAGTATTAACAAAAAATATCTGAATCATGATTATGAAACTGATGTGATTACGTTCAATTATTCAAAAAAAACAAAAGACATTGATGGTGAAATACTCATCTCTTTTGAGGAAGCGAAAAAAAACGCAGAGAAATATCATGTCAATTTCAGCAAAGAACTTTGTCGCCTTGTAATTCACGGAATGCTCCATTTGTTGAAATTCGACGATAAAAACAAGAAAGAAAAAAATATAATGAAACAAATGGAAAATAAGTTGATTAATAAATATAATTTTACTTTATTCGCAGGTAAGGAATGAAACGTCTATGGTTATCGGGAATTTAACTAATAATTCTATTTAATAAACCATTGATTAAACAAACTACCAATTGATGCCTCACAGACTAAAAAAGTATCCGGAACTTTTTCTAAAATTTTATGTCTTACTAAAGACTTTCATTCTAAATGCAAATTTATTTGAAATTATAAGTTGATTAATGAATATTGATCAGATTGCTGAGGGCTATTTAATTTATATACGGAACATTCGCCGTTATTCTCCAAATACTATAAAATCATACAAGGCAGATCTTAATGAATTTATAGATTATTGTAAAGAATTTGATAAACTTGATGTAATGCTGATAAATGAAAGGTTTATTAAATCGTATTTGATGAATCTGAGCGAAAAAAATATTGAAAAAATCTCTATCGTCAGAAAATTATCTTCATTGAGAGGTTTATTCAGATTTGCATATAGGGAAAATATTATAAAACAAAACCCGACGTCTCAGCTCAGAAATCCCAAAACATCGAAGAAACTACCCGAGATAACTTCTGCAGAAAACATCTTGAAAACATTTCAACTGGCAGATGAAGCAGAAGATAATCCATTATTAATCAGAGTAATTTTTGAGCTTTTATATGGATGCTCTTTACGAGTTTCAGAACTGTGTAATCTGAAGGTTGGTGATGTTAATCTTGAAAATGGTGTTTTAAGAGTTTTGGGTAAAGGAACAAAAACGAGAATAGTACCGATTGGTGAAAAGTCGAAAAAAAATCTGACAGATTACTTGAATTCTTTTCCTGTTAAAAGTTATTCAGAACCATTTTTGAGAAATAAAGCCGGTAAAAAACTTTATGAGAAATACATCTACCGCATAGTAAATAAATATTTGAGCAAAGTTACCGATATAAAAAAGAAAAGTCCTCATATTTTGCGTCATAGTTCCGCAACACATATGCTGGATAGTGGAGCTGATCTTACTGCAGTTAAAGAAATACTTGGTCATGAAAATTTAAGAACAACTCAAATTTATACTCATGTGAGTATTGAGAGGCTAAAACAATCATATAAAAAATCTCATCCAAAATCGTAGGAGTCAGTCATGAACATTAAAATTACAGCACGCAGGTTTAAGGCAAGAGAAACTTTGAAAGAATATATCAGGGAGGAAGTGAAATCGTTGCTCAGATTTAATGACAGCATCATTAGCGCCGATGTAATTCTTAGCTTTCAGAATAGTCATGACAGTATTAAAAAAGCTGAAATCACTTTACACATTCCCGGGCAAACACTAATTGCTGCGGAGGAATCTGAAGAATTTACAAAATCGGTGAGTGCAGCAGTTGCTAAATTATTAAGGCAATTAAAAACTCTAAAGTCTAAACGTAAAAGCAGGGTTAAATGACATTAGTTACAGAAAAATCTATATCTAAAAAAGAATTTATAACGGTTGATTTCTTTTATAACAATGCAAAGAAAATAGGCAAGCTTAACCTGATTTCGGAAAATCCTGATCTGGAAAGAAAGATAAATGATCAGAATCTTCACAGACCTGGATTAGCACTGGCAGGTTTTGTGGATTTATTTTCTTATAACCGGGTTCAGATTTTCGGTAACACAGAAGTAAGATATCTTAAAAAACTGTCTTCTGAACAACAGGAAAAATCATTACGCACATTATTCCAGTTTAGTGTTCCGTGTATCATTTTAACTAATAATAATAAACCAATGCCGGTACTTTTAAAGCTTGCTAAAGAGAAAAGAGTTCCGATATTTGGTTCACCGTTTACAACAACAAAACTAGTTTATTTACTTAGTGATTTTCTTGATGACCAGTTTTCGCAAAGAATTACTATTCACGGTTCTTTTGTTGATGTTTATGGAGTAGGAATTTGCTTCATCGGTAAATCCGGTGTCGGTAAAAGTGAAGTTGCACTTGACCTGATCGAAAGGGGACACAGACTTGTCGCCGACGACGTCATAATTTTAACTAAAAAAGGCGAAGGAATTCTGATTGGGTCAGGAACAGAACTTGTCAAGCATTATATGGAAATAAGAGGTCTTGGCATTATTGATGTTGAAAGAATATTTGGAATAAGAGCAATCAGGTATCAAAAAAGGCTTGAAATATTGGTGGAATTGGAAGTGTGGGACGATAAAAATAATTACACAAGAACCGGTCTTGATGAGAAGACTATGACGATTTCAGAAATTGAGATACCATACATAAAGCTTCCCATTCTGCCGGGGAAAAATATTACCGTAATTTCTGAAGTAATTGCTCTGAATTACCTTCTTAAACATTATGGATATAATGCAGCAGAAATCTTTAAAAAGAGGCTTTCTGAAAGAATTTTAGATAAAAATTCAAAAACACAAAGGGCTACAGATTATTTTGAACATGACTTTGAATAATCATTGTTCAGCCTTGATTCAATAGCTCATAATAGTTATTTTTGCGCACCGTTGTATGAAAAAATTATTCTATTTCTCGAAATCTACTCTTAAGTATGTTGAAATCAAGAATTTCAAGCTTAAGCTATTTATGTTGCTAATCGGTTTATCTCTGTTATTTACTTCAGTTTTTATATTGTTCAATCAAATTTTTGGTATAGCTTCTAATTCTAATATGACGATTGTTGCTTTGAAGAATGAGAATAAAGAACTTAAAAAAGAGATTAACCGAATAGCAGAATCTTATGGTAATATACTTAAAGAGATAGATAGTATTTCTGCATTAAACGCAGAACTCCGTGTAACTGCCAATTTGCAGCCAATTAGTGAAGAAGAAAGATTGATGGGTGTTGGTGGTAGTGCTGATTATTTGCTATCAAGATTAAATATCAAAGATGGTAAAGTAAAAAATTTATTAAACTCAGTTGATGATATTATTAAAGCTGTACAATTTGAAAAGGAACAGACAAAATTAATTTCACAAAAGCTTAGTAAGAATGAAGAATTGCATAAATGTATTCCGGCAATCAAACCCACTATTGGGAATTATTCGATTGACGGATTTGGTATGCGAAGACATCCGATTTTAGGTGTTAGACGATTTCATCATGGTATTGATATAAATTGTGACTTCGATACCTCTGTACGTGCACCTGGAAACGGGAAAGTTATCATCGTTGAAAGACGTGCTGGTTTCGGGCTTGTTGTTGAGATAGATCATGGTTTTGGGTACCGAACAGTATATGCTCATCTTTCTAAAGCTATGGTTAAAGAGGGCGAAAAAGTTATAAGGGGACAGGTGATCGCAAAGTCTGGTAATTCCGGGCTTTCATCGGGGCCTCATTTGCATTATGAAGTTCATCACGATGGAATTTCACTTGACCCAACAGATTTTTTCTTTGATGATTTAACTTTTTTTGATTTAGATACTTCAACTATTTCTCTAACGGAAAAATAAAATATGATCTGGACTGTCGAACTTGCTGCTTATCTGGATGACGCTCCCTGGCCTGCAACAAAAGAAGAACTATTGGAATATGCAGACAGAATTGGTGCGCCGTATGAGGTTATAGAAAACCTCAAGGAACTTGAAGATAGTGATGAGCCTTATGAATCGATTGAAGATATTTGGCCAGATTATCCTTCAGATGAAGATTTCTTCTATAATGAAGATGAATTCTAATTGGTGCAAATCAGCACCTCAGGAATGAATCCAATATTCGAAAAAATCCCTGGACAGGAGCGGGTTAAACTAAGCCTTAATAATTTTCTTCTCTCAAAAATCTTTCCTCACGCTTTTCTATTTACCGGACCTGAAGGTGTCGGAAAAGATAATGCAGCAATTCAATTTGCTAAAGCATTAATTTTCAGTCAAAGTAACCATGAAGCCGAAAAAGCTATAAGATTAATAGATCAACTTCAGGAACCGTATCTAAAATTAATATTTCCTCTCCCGAGGGGAAAAAATGAGATTGAATCAAGTTCGCCAACTGAAAAATTGAATCAGGATGAATTAGAATTAGTAATCGAACAGTTAGATATTAAAGCTAAGAATCTATTTCACAAAATTTCTATACCCAAGGCTAATGCCATAAAAATTAATAGCATTCGAGATATAAAAAAATTTCTGTCAATGGATTACGGCGAAGTCGGTTTCAGATTTATAATAATTTCGGATGCTCATTTGATGAATGAAGAATCTCAAAATTCATTATTAAAAAGTCTGGAGGAACCGCCGGATAAAGTCATATTTATTCTTACAACACCTTACCCATCAAAGTTGAGGTCAACAATTTTATCTCGCTGCTGGAGAATAAATTTTGATCCATTAGATAATAAAAGTGTTGTTAATATTCTTACGGATTATTTCGATATAAATAAAGAAACAGCAGAAGAAGTTGCACCCTTTGCAATGGGCTCTGTTCAGAATGCTCTAAAACTTATTAAGTTAGATTTTCATATTCTTAAAGAAAAAACAATTTCCATTCTTCGATATTCTTTCGGTAGGAAATTCCATTCGGCATTTAATGAATTGAATTCAATTCTCTCAGATCAGAACTCCGTTAACTTTCCAATATTAGTAAATATGATAATTACCTGGATAAATGATATCCAAAGACACAAATTACAATACAATCAATATTTCTATAAAGACTATCTGGAAACACTGGAAAAGTTTAACAGTAAATTTCCAAATGTTGAACTAAATGGGTTAACCTCAAGACTCGATAAGTTATCTAACTTACCACAAAACAATATAAATCCATCTTTACTTTCTGCAAATCTTGTATTTGAATTAGCCGCCGTAGTTCTCGCTCAGCAATAAAATCACTTTTATTCAATTTATTTTCTGAATCTTTGAAATTAATTCTTTAATTTTCGACAGAATTTTTTCAAAATAATTAGAGGGAAAAATGAAAAAAGTAGTTATCACATCAGCCAAAAGGACTCCGATTGGTTCATTTGGGGGTTCACTATCTTCATTCTCAGCAGGTCAATTAGGAAGCATTGCAATAAAAGGAGTACTCGAGGATTCTAAAATTTCACCTGAGTTGATCAATGAAGTTATAATGGGAAATGTATTGACAGGCGGTTTGGGTCAGGCACCGGCAAGACAGGCAGCATTATTCGCAGGTTTACCAGAAAATATAGAGTGTATGACCATAAATAAAATGTGCGGTAGCGGATTGAAAGCTGTAATGCTTGCTGCTCAGGCAATTCAAACTGATGATGCGGATATAATTATAGCTGGTGGTCAGGAAAGTATGTCCAATGCGCCATATGTTCTTGATAAAGCCAGAAATGGATATCGTTTGGGTAATGGAGAAATTATTGACTCAATGATCAAAGATGGACTGTGGGATGTTTATAACAATATCCATATGGGAAATTGTGCAGAAGCTTGTGCAAAAGAATTCCATTTTACCAGAGAAGAACTGGATCAATTTGCAATCAATTCATATAAGAAAGCTCTTGAAGCGCAAAAGAACGGAAGATTTAAAGATGAAATACTAGAAGTAAAAGTTAAGGCAGGCAGGGAGGAGGTGGTTGTTAACATCGATGAGGAACCTGGTAAAGTTAAATTCGATAAAATTCCATCGCTGAAACCAGTATTTGACAAAAGTGGAGTTGTTACTGCAGCTAATGCATCAAGTATAAACGATGGTGCCGCGGCTTTACTCATTATGAGTGAAGAGAAAGCAAAAGAACTTGGTTTGAAACCTCTCGTTGAAATTATCGCCCAGGCATCTGCAGCTAAAGCACCTATTCAATTTACAACTGCACCGGCAGATTCAATCAACAAGGTTCTCAAGAAAGCCAACTTAAGGATTTCTGATATCGATTTATTTGAGATCAATGAAGCTTTTGCAGTCGTGTCGTTAGCCAATAATAAGTTGCTTGGTCTTGATACTTCTAAAGTAAATGTAAATGGTGGTGCTGTTGCACTTGGGCATCCTATTGGTGCCAGTGGAGCACGTGTGCTTGTTACTTTAATACACGAAATGAAGAAAAGAAATTCAATATTTGGTTTAGCCTCACTGTGTATTGGAGGTGGCGAGGCTTCAGCATTAATTGTTAAAAACTATAAATAGAAATGGGCATAAAATGGAAATTAAAAAAGTTGCAGTGGTTGGTGGCGGAACAATGGGTAATGGCATAGCTCACGTTTTCGCCTTAAATAATTTCAATGTATTTCTCGTTGAGATCAGCGAAGAATTAGCTAACAAATCTATTGATACAATCACGAAGAATCTGGATCGTCAGGTTAAAAAAGAAGTAATAAAAGAAGATGATAAGCAGAATGCGCTCAATAACATTAGTAAAACTGTTGGACTGGATAAGGTTCCAAACGACATTGATTTAGTAATCGAAGCAGTTTTTGAGGATAAAAACACTAAACTATCTATTTTTAATAAGTTAAACTCAATAGTTAAATCTGATACTATCTTCGCAAGCAATACTTCCTCGATCTCTATTACGGAATTATCATCTACAACTCGTCCGGATAAATTTATTGGGATGCATTTTATGAATCCTGTACCGATGATGAAGCTTGTTGAGATCATACGCGGATATTCAACAAGTGATGAAACATATCAGACAATAAAATCTCTTGCTGAAAAATTGGGGAAAGTTCCTGTTGAAGTATTTGACTATCCTGGATTTATTTCTAATAGAGTATTAATGCCTATGATAAATGAAGCAATCTTTGCTTTGATGGAAGGCGTTGCATCTGCTCAGGACATTGATACTGTTATGAAACTCGGAATGAATCATCCGATGGGACCTTTAACATTAGCTGATTTCATCGGTCTTGATGTATGCCTTGCCATTATGGAAGTTCTCTACAATGGATATAATGATTCCAAATACAGACCTTGTCCATTGCTAAAGAAAATGGTAGCAGCAAAGAAACTCGGCAGAAAAACCGGTGAAGGTTTCTTTAAATACGATAAGTGATATTTAACAATTTATTTTGAAGCAGGAAAAAAAGAAAACATCCTCAGAAATATTTTTACAGGTAAAGTCTATCGCTGGGTTCTTTCAGAAGCAACTCAATAGAATAACATTACCTGACTATCTTAGCTTTACAATCTATGCAATAATCATTGGGGTTGTTGCAGGATTAGCTGCGGTTTTATTCCACAATTCAATTGACTTCTTCAACAAAATCTTTTTTGAACAAACTGCTGAGGGACTTTATTTCCTCGGAGCTGCTGCTGTAATAATTTTACCAGCCATTGGAATGCTTATCCAGGCTATAATGATTAAGGCAGCGCCAGAAATTGCTGAGAAAAAAGGTGTCTCGGAAGTTATTAAATCTGTGGCTCTGCGTGGAGGATACATCCCATTAAAGACAACAATATTTCATTTCTTTGCACCTGTTATTTGTATCGGTTCCGGAGGAACAGTTGGACCTGAAGGACCAGCAGCTCAATTAGGTGGTGGGGTTTCGAGCAAACTTTGCCAGCTACTCGGTTTATCTGATATTAGAAGAAGAGTATTTACCGCCGCTGGTTCAGGTGCTGCTATAGCTGCAATTTTTAACACACCGCTGGGAGGTGTATTCTTTGCAATTGAATTAATTCTGTTAAATGATTTCAGTGCACCTACATTATCGGCTGTAATACTTGCTTCAGTAACAGCAAGTACTATATCAAGAGAACTTCTTGGTAATGAATCAGTCTTTAAATTTATTTCTCCTGAAACTGGGAGCTATTATTATCTTTATATGTATGCTATTCTCGGTGTTATTGCGGGTTTGGTATCGGTTTTATATCTAAAGTATACAAGTGCTACAAGTCATATTTTCAGGAAGAAAATTTATTCGAAAGGGATTCCTCAATGGCTTGTTATGATTATCGTAGGTTTAGTTGTTGGTGTTAGCGGATATTTTTTCAAAGATATTTTTGGAATTGGTTATTCAGGAATTAATAACATATTGGCTGGAAAACATATTTGGAAAGTTGTAATTATTCTGTTCATGCTAAAATTTCTACTCGTTCCTCTTATTATAAACTCAGGTGGATTTGGAGGAATGTTTGCACCTTCGTTATTCATGGGAGCTTGTCTAGGATTTTTGTTTTCTTTTTCTGCAAATAATTCATTAGGATTAGAGCTCGATGCAACAACCTATATACTTGTTGGTATGGGTGCAATGCTTGGTGGAATTAATACTATTCCCATAACCGCAATATTAATCATCTTTGAAATGACACAGGAATACAGCTTTATTTTACCATTGATGCTGGCTGTAATTGTAAGCACTACGATAAGCAGATTAGTTCGTAAAAGTTCTATGCATGTTCAACATCTTGAAGAACAAGGCTATCAAATATCAGAAGGTCGGGAATCGAATATTTTGAAATCAATTCTCATAAAAGATGTAAATCTGAATCCATTACATACAATCCACGAGAATACAAAGCTGACCGAGTTAGTTGAAAAGATGAGTAAGAATCCAGGAAATACGTTTTATACTATCAACAGTGCAAACAAAATTACAGGCGTAATAACCGAAACTGAGCTAAGACCCATAATGACCGAGTATGAAAATGTTAAAGACTTTTTAGTAGCTAATGATATTGCAAATCCACAATTTACTTTCGCCAAACCTGATGATGACCTTGATTTCATATTAAGATTATTCAGTAAACTGAATGTGGATAGCATCCCGGTTATTTCAAATGATTATGAGGAGAAAATACTCGGAGCAATCAACCGGCAGGAAGTTTTATTAATTTATAATCAAGAATCTTTGAAACTCAATTTGTCGGAAGGTATATCTGATGAACTGAAAACAATCAGCAAATCCGGAACTTCCACAGTGGCAGCCGGTTATTCAATTGCAGAAATAGTTGTGTCAACTGATCTAATTGGCAAAAGTTTATCAGAACTAAGAATTAGAAGTAACTATGGACTGGAAGTTTTAATGATAAAACATCAGCACGAACTGTTTGATGAATCACAGAAAAAAGAATTAATTATAAGTGCAGATCCCGATTATAAACTGAAATGGGGAGATAAATTGGTGGTCTTTGGAAAGGATGAAAATATTGAAAGATTCAAAAAAATCTGATACAAATGTCCGATAATGTATATTATGTAAACTAATAAATACCCTTTTTATACATTACCAGTCAGTTTCAAATAAATGTATACAGCTATAATTACCAGTAGTAACCAAATCATCGGACTCTTTTTCTTTCTGTTCATTTTCATTTGTCTTCTGAAACCAAGCTTTCGTTTTAACTTTTCATCTTTATCTTCTTCGGGTCTGTAGAATCGTGGAGCATAATCAAAGATTCGGTGTTTGGGTTTCTTGAAAAACATACTCAATCAATTTCATTTTTACTGAAGAGACTATCAACAAACAGTTGAGGATTAAAGGTCTGTAAATCATCTAATTTTTCTCCAACGCCTATATATCTAACGGGAATATTATTCGACTCGCAAATCTGGAAAATAGTACCGCCTTTAGCAGTGCCATCAAGCTTAGTGATTACCAAACCAGAGAGTATTGTTACTTTTGAAAATTCTTCTGCCTGAACGATTGCATTTTGTCCAAGTGTTGCGTCAAGAACCAGGTAAGTATCGTGTGGAGCACCGGGGAGCAGTTTACTGATTGCTTTATTTATTTTATTTAATTCATTCATTAGATTTACTTTACTGTGAAGTCTGCCTGCCGTATCAATTAAAACGATATCATAGTCACCGGTAATTGCTTTCTTAACTGTCTCAAAGGCAACTGAGGATGGGTCAGTTCCTTTGCTATGTTGAATGATTTCAACTCCAGCACGCTTTGCCCAAATATCTAACTGTTCGTTTGCTGCAGCCCGGAAAGTATCAGCAGCGCCCACGATAACTTTATTGCCTGCTTGCTTAAAATTACTTGCGAGTTTACCAATTGTAGTAGTCTTCCCCACTCCATTAACACCAACGATAAGAATAACATATGGTTTAATCTTTTCTTTATTTTCTTCTGAAGCGTTGCTGACATTTCCCTTGTTAAGAATATTCAGCAATTCATTCTTTAATAAATGAATGATGTTGGATAGTGTCCGGTCTTTCTCAGTTTTTAAATTAATTCTGAGATTGTTGATAATCTTTTCAGATAAATCTGCACTCATATCTGAGGAGATTAGGATTTCTTCAAGTTCATTTAATGTATTATCATCAATTACTGCTTTGCCTGAAAAGGTTTCAGTGATCTTTGTAACCAGCTTATCGCGAGTTTTAGTCAAGCCCTCTTTAAGACGATTCAGATTTATGTTGTTGAAAAATTTCATTGTGCTTTTTGAGACAAAGCTTTTGTCGCTTTAATTATGTAATTAATAAGGGAAACAAATATCAGGACGATGCTGAGATAATAAAGAATCATATATGGAACCGATTGGCTATCTACATTCAGCAAAATCATCAGCAGAGTGAAAGAAATTGCTAATACCGTTGCTTTTCCGATGTAGTCAGAAGGAAGAACTTTACCGAGTTTCTTTGATACGATTAAGCCTCCAATAAGAATGAGCAAGTCTCTTACAACAATAAGGTAAAAATAGTACTCCGGAATTTTTCCAAGAAAAAATAAATTGAGAACTACAAAAACTACCAGAACTTTGTCGGCAAGAGGATCAATTATCTTTCCGAATTCTGTGATCTGATTTAATTTTCTGGCAAGATATCCATCAAGTATATCTGTTATTGCAGCGAAGATTCCAATTCCACCAACAATATATCCGGCAGTTATCTCATCAAAATATTCAAAAGCTATCCACACAGGAATAACAAGAAGAAGCCGGATAAAGCTTAATGTGTTTGAAGCATTAAATATTTTATTACTACTCATTTTATTACAGCAAACTTGCCAAGTTTCTCTTCCTGTTCATTCTTTGATTCATCAGTCATAACAATCCGGTAAATGTAGATTCCTGAAGAGAGAGTATTTCCATTCAAATCTTTTAAATCGAAAGTTGCACCACCATTGCCATCACTTTCTTCAATTTCACCAATCTTGGTTCCATCAACAGTCCAGATACTTATTTGCGCATACCTCGGCAGATTAGCAAATGTCAGAGCTTCGCCACTTGTCGGCTTTACAGGATTAGGATAAACGTAAACATCAGAAAGGTCATTGGCAAATGAAGACAGAACAATATAACTGCCTGCGCCTTCATTTATTTTCAGGCTTCCCGTTGATGTTGAAGAAAACAAATCTTTTACTCTTAGTACGTATTCCCTTCCAATTGATCCAATCGGCTTTTCCCCATTCAAACTTATGTTTACTATTTTTTTGTTTGATGCATCAACACTTACTGAAGAAGCTTTATTATCAGGATCAAAAATGTAGTTACTGACATTCTCTGCAGATTGTTCATCAACTTCCAAATTAAAAACTAATTTTATACTATAAGCATCAACAATTTTGAATGAGCTAATGAAAAATTCAGGGTTAATAATAACCGAATCCATTTCAAAACTTACAGTCGTGGGTTCTATTGGTGAGCCGTAAAGATCACGTAAGTTTCCAGCCGATAATTCATTCAAGCCAACCGGTATTTCATCACGAAAGGTAACCAGATAAGAATATTGACTTGCAGGAGCGATTGAATTGGCGAAAACATTCCCGTTAAGTTTAAATGCCTGTAAATTCTCAATGGTGTTGCTCATCTTTTCTGAAAATTTAACAGTAACTGTTTTACTGCTTGTGCCGGTTACGGAAATCACTTTTCCCGGAGTATGACAATAAACTTCAATTACCTTTGATATATTGGAGTAAGGATCTTCTTTGGATAGATCAAAAGCCTGAATGCCGTAGTAGTAATTAGTGTTTTTATTTAGATTAAAATCAACATACTGCACAGCAGAAATAACAGAATCAATTAGTATGAGCTTATCAGCCGACAAGCCACGATAGATATAGTATTGGTCAACACTTCCCTGCCAGGAAAGAAAGATGCTGCTTGAATCAATACTGTATCCATTCACATTATATGGTGTGCTTGCTTTTTTAGAAATCGTAAATTCATAAAAATTAATACCCTGATCAGTTGGGAAAGCTACCTCCTGAACATTGTTGTAATTCAAATCGCCAATGAAAACTGAATTTGAATTAATATTTTCTTTAAAGGATATTATTTTGTTTGATCCGACAAACTGATGTTTGAAAATATATGAATATGGAAACATAAAAACTATTAGCTCATCCCATCCATCATCGTCAAGGTCTGCAAAACGAATACTATTATCTGATTGCTGGAATGATGACCTGAATTCAGTTGAAGCATCTACAAAAACCTGATCATAAAGAATGTTCAGTTGATTGCCAAGAAGATTAAACACAATCATAAGGTAATACGGAGCTATATCAATCGCATCAATTGAATGAAGCAGAACAGCCAGCTCATCTTTATTATCTCCATTGTAATCACCAACTGCAAGATAAGCTGCAGAGCCTAAAAAGCCTGTATTGATAACACTTCCAGTCTGGTAACTGTTTGTTCCGAGAATGTTATAGCTAAAAAGATCACCGTCTAAATCAACAAACCAAATTTCCTTAATTCCATCAGAATTTACATCTGCAAGAACCCCATTAGGTGCATCAAGAATGTTATTCCCAATCCAGCGTTCGGTGAAATTTCTAAGCGTTATTGGATTAGAAAGAGTTAAATCATTATTGACTTTCCAAACGTTTACAGATGTATCAGAATTAACGACAACTACCTCGGTTACACCATCGCCATCAATATCTTCAGCCATTATAGGCCAGAACTTACCTGTTTCATCAGCATATTTTTGATTGAAGGAGGATGAATTAGAATTTTGCTGTTCAAGTATGTAACCATTTCGTACCCAGGAAGTTAGTAAATCCTTCAATCCATTTTTATTGAAGTCACCGAAGTCTCTGATGATTCTATCCTGTAAAGAATCTACAACTTCAAAATTATCGTTGTTTAATTTAAACAGGTTAGTGACTCTTGAATTAGTAAAAGTCCTGACATAAACTTCAGACAATTCATTTTGTGTAATGTTAACCGGATCCTGAAAAATACCACCGGCCGGGAGTGTAAATGGAAGCAAAGTTTCAGCTGCATACTCTGCTTCATAGTTAGTAGTGAATAAAAAGTTTTGACCATTATTCTTTACGATGGTTTTCAAACCAACAAGATTTTCTGATTCAAAGTAAATTTCATAAGCTGAATTTTGTTCAACAAGCTGCTTTGGAAGAAATCCGTAATGCAAGTACTTAACAAATTGATTATTAGTTGTAAACCCATCGAGAGTAATAAAGTTAAAATCAAGTTCACCAAATTTGCGATAATACATTCTCGTTACTGTTGGCTCATCTGTGTACATTGCTGCAAGTATAGTAGTTTTATCTCCATAAAAAGCAGGACCGACTGAAATTAATTCAGTGACAGGTGGATTCCTGCTAATGAAGAAATTGGCTCGTTCCTCTGACGTTCTACCATTTGTTAGCTGGACTACTAATCTTAAACAATAAACAGTGTCAGGTAAAGATGTAAGGTTTAAAGTAAAAATATCTTGATTTGAAAACTGGTTACTCCCCTGCTCTATTAGAGAAATCCAATTTGTTGGATTCAGACCATATCCGTAATAAAGACTATAATTAGAAAATAACGGTGAAAGAACAGTTGCATTAATTTTTAATGAGTCATCGAGAGTTGCAAAATCCTGTTTAGGATGATTGATTTTTATTGCCGATGGTGCAGTTACTGTTACTGCACGATACATATTTAATCTTCCGGCTCCAGTGTAAATATCCCAGCCCGGTTCTCCGATATCATCGGAGGTTGATTTTAGAATCTGTTTGACTTCTTCGTTAGTAAAATTGCCAAGCGATAATATTAATGCTGCAGTTGCTGCAACAAATGGTGTAGCAGCTGAGGTTCCACCAATAGAAGCATAGTTATTATTTCGTGCTGTGGTTACAATCTGAGTGCCCGGTGCCATCAAATCAAGTGTTGAGCCATAATTTGAATTGCCAGCACGGAAATCATCCTGTGTTGAATTTCCAACACAAATTACCTCTGAATATCCCGAAGGATAATGCGGATTCGAAGAGTTCTGATTTCCTGAACTTCCAACAAGTACCATATTTTGTGAATAAACAAACTGAACAACATCTCTTAAAACAAAAGAAAAGGAGTAATCACCAAAGCTCATATTCAAAACTTTAACTCCCATCTGAACAGCATAAAGAATTGCGGCGGCAACATCATCTTCTTCGCCGTAACCACCTGGATCAAATGCTCGAAGATTCATCAGCTTTATATTTGGAGCCGCACCCGCTATGCCTGTAAAGTTATTTGTTTGAGCTGCGGCAATTCCAGAAATATATGTTCCGTGTCCTTGCTCATCCATCGGATCGTTATCCCAGCCAAGGTAATCTCCGCCAGATGAGTCAAAAGGAAAACCAACACGATCTGTAAAATCCCAACCCCGGTAATCATCTATAAAACCGTTGTTATCATCATCAATACCATTGGTTCTTTTATCATTTCCAAAAGCATCAATTCCTATCTCTCCGGGATTCTGATAAATTTTGTTCTGAAGATCAGGATGAAAGTAATCTATTCCGGTATCAATCACTCCAATAAGAACTGAGTCAGCTCCCTGTGTTTTATCCCATGCATCGAAAGCCTGAATTTTACTCAATGCCCATTGCTGTGATACGAGACTATCGTCCGGAACAAAATCTAATTGATACGTTGTAGCCTTTTGAACATACTCAATATTTTCATCAAGACTTTGCAATTGCAGAAAAGCACCTTCATCAACATCATCAGTAAATGTTAACTTAATTATTCTTCCCAATACTTCATCTGACTTTGCTATTCCTTTGGCAAGATAATCTACAGACTTCAAATCAGCCTGTATTTGAAATGGAGATCCTGATGGAATAAACTGATCCTGCTGAACTTTTTGTTCGATGTCAGATAAAGGAACGTTCTCTTTATACTTTATGAAATAAGTTGTCTGAGCCAGTGCGAAGTTAGAGCTAATTATCAACAAAATAATAAAAGAGAAAATACTATGTTTCATACATTTCCTTTTTGTAGTGATGATCAACTTCGATTGGATATTTTCCGGAGAAGCAAGCATGACAGAAATTATTCTTACCAGCTTCCGAAACCGCTTCAAGCATTTCTTCAATCGTTAAGTACGCAATGCTGTCCACACCGAGATATTTTCCTATTTTTTCAATATCAGAGTTAAAATTATGTGCGATAAGCTCTTCTTTGCTGGGGAAATCCATTCCATAAAAACAAGGATGCGTAATCGGTGAAGAAGAAATTCTGAGATGAATTGATTTTGGATTTGCATCACGGATTAATTTAACAAGCTGTTTCGATGTTGTCCCCCGAACAATAGAATCATCTACCAATACGACTGTTCTTCCTTCGAGTACACCTTTAACAGTATTAAATTTTATTTTAACGCCAATCTCGCGATTTGCCTGGCCTGGCTGAATAAATGTTCTTCCTATGTAATGACTTCGGATTAAACCAATTTCCAGCTTACAATTTACTCCTTGTTTTTCTAATTCAGTCTGATATCCTAAAGCAGTTGTGTTGGAGCTGTCAGGAACACTTATCACGATAACCTTTTCATCATTTTCATTAAAGACCGGATGATTTCTGGCGAGAACTTTTCCTAGTCTTCTTCTCATTTTGTCAACATTATGTCCGAAGATAAAACTATCAGGTCGTGAAAAATAAATATATTCAAATATGCAATGATTTTTGGGAGAGTTTAATTCGTAAATCTTATAAGATCTAATAATTCCTGATTTTAAAACTTCGTCGTCTATTACAACAATTTCACCCGGTTCAACTTCTCTTATAAACTCAGCACTCAAAATATCAAAAGCACAAGTTTCCGAAGTTATGATATACGCACCGTGTAATTTTCCTATGACTAAAGGTCTGAAGCCATTTGGATCTCTTGCTGCCACAAGTTTATCGTCAGTCATTAGAACAAGACTAAATGCACCTTTAATCCTTTGCATAGCTTCTTTAATTTGTTCTACCTGATCATTTAATTTGTTTCGTGCTATCAAATGAAGAATGACTTCTGTATCGCTGGTTGTTTGGAAAATTGCTCCCTCATTAACTAATTCTTCTCTGATTTCCCTGGCATTTGTAAGATTACCATTATGAGCAACTGCAAGATTTCCAAGTCTATACTGGACAATAAAAGGTTGAATATTTTTTACAGAATGAGAAGAACCTGTCGTAGAATACCTGTTATGTCCGATAGCAATATTACCGGTAAGTTTATTTTGAAATATTTGATCGTCATCAAAAACTTCTGTTACAAGTCCTTCACCTTTGTGAATAGTAAAAACTGAATTACCTTTGTTGTTTATATTTTTTGTAACAATTCCGCAGGCTTCCTGTCCCCTGTGCTGAAGGGCGTGTAAACCATAGTAAGTTTCAAGTGAAGCATGATCTGAGCCATAAATCCCAAATACACCGCAATTGCAGGTAGGTTTCTCTCTTTGAAGATTAAAATTCATATATAAAAATAAGATGGTTGATGAAAAATTAAAGGTCAAATTTAAATATACATCTGCAATTAAAAGAATGGCCATTGAGGAAATAAAAAAACTCAACTTCAAGTTGAGTTTCTCATGTCGGAACGGGGGGATTTGAACCCCCGACCACCTGAACCCCATTCAGGTACGCTACCGGGCTGCGCTACGTTCCGAAAGTTATAATTTTGTCAGAAGATACTTTAAAAATTCTTTTATCTCTTCGAGGTCTGCTTTTAATGATGAGTCATTTTTATCTTCTGCCGATGCTAAATTTGTTTCTGTTTCAACCTTTTTTGTTTTTATGTCAGCAAGTGGTTTCTTTTCCTGTTCATAATCCTCAAGAATTTTTTTTGCACCCTCAATGGTATATTTTTTCTCCCGCAATAGTTCCTTGATATAAAGTATCAGACGAATATCTTTATTCGTATAAATACGATTCCCTGCTCGATTTTTCTGTGGAGTAAGTTGTTCGAACTCTGTTTCCCAGTATCTCAGAACATATTGTTCTATATCAGTAAGTTTACTTACTTCACTGATTGAGTAGTATAGTTTTTTAATTGATAGGTCTCGCATAGTTTTTATATAAATCCTCGCAATAAACTTAAGCAATCCTTAATTTATTATCAATATTATACTGATTTTAGGAGGGTTAGCTTTAATTATATAATCTAAATTATTATAAACAATGTAGAAAGTAAAATTTGATAATTTTCATCGAGGATTAAGCGATTATTCACAACTAAACAGCATTATAAGTTTATCGGGGCGATGGAACTAATTTTTCAAGCAGGAATACAGCAGCAAGATAACTTTTTTCTTTGAAACCACTTATGTAACCATCACAACTTGAGGCGGTTAACATAAGATGCCTGAAGTTTTCTCGTGAAGCTAAATTTGAAATATGTACTTCAATTTTTGGAATACTGCAGATTTCAAGTGCATCCTTAATAGCTACTGATGTATGAGCAAAACCACCGGGATTTATAATTAAGCCATCAAAAAATTTACCGGCATTTTGGATTTTATCTATCAATTCTCCTTCATGATTACTTTGAAAAAATTCAAACATATGTGAGCTAAATTCTTTAATAATAATTTTTTCTATCTCTTCTAATGATAATGAACCATAAATATGAGACTGCCTTTTATCCAGCAGATTTAAATTTGGACCATTTATAATAAGGAATTTCATGATACTCCTGACATCTCTTCAATAACTTCTCTGATTCTTGGACTAAGATATATGCTATCAACACCCAGTTCCTTTAAAGCAGTAGAAAGTATCATTACTTTTTTCTGAAGATTAGTCATTTTATTAATAACAATAACCTTTTTATCGTGGACGATACAATAACCACCTTTAAAATCCCCTTTCTCAAATCGAATACTTGCTCCTAGCTGATCAGCAACTGCTTTTAACTCCTGAAGAATCTCTTCAAATTCTTTTTCTTTAATTTTCATCTTTTGATGCTACGGTAAATGGCTTAAATATTAAGAAATATGGAATTGTAAAATAACTTAGTAACATTATAATGGGAAAACCGTTGAGCTTATTAATTCGCTCAATAGTAAACTGAAGTATTTGTTCTGAACCAAATTGTTCTTGCAAGAATAATAATATCAACTTGTAATCTGTTATTAAAAGTATGGATTCGAGTGGAAAGGTTAAATAAATAATTAAAGTTATTATCAGTAGCCACCCGTTTTGTTTAAATTTTAATTTGGAAAAAATCAGAAATAACGTAAACGAAATTACCATTACCAAATATGAATAGAAGCTTAAATTTACCAGTGGAAATATTGTTTGAAATATTGCAGATAGATTTTTATCCGTAATATAGTTTTTAAGTACTAATTCAGTTTCTTCAAACATTTGAAATGTAATTAATAATCTTGATAGGTATGAACCAAACCAGATACTGCCTGAAGTCAATGCAATATATCCAAATGCAGATGAAAGTTTATTACTGTTTTTCATTTAATCATTAGATCGTTAATTTAAAATTAAGGAAAAATTATGATTGTTGCTTCAATTGATATCGGAACAAATACAGTTTTACTCTTAATTGCAAAAGTTAATAAATTAACAGGTAAAATTATCCCTTTAATAAATGAATACCGAATGCCAAGAATCGGTCAGGGAATTAAACAAACAGGTATAATAAGTAACGGCAAATTAGCTTTACTATATGATGTATTAAGTGAATATGATAAAATAATTAGAAAACACGAATGTGAGAAAATAATTGTTTCAGGTACAAACGCATTCAGAATAGCAGGTAATACATCTGATATTATCAGAGAAATAAAGAATAAATTTAACTATGATCTTAATGTCATATCAGGTGAAGAGGAAGCTGAATATGCTTACCTTGGTGCTATTTCTAATATAAATAGTTCAACAGAATTGGCTGTTATTGATATTGGTGGAAGCAGCACTGAAATCATCTATGGAACAGATTTTAATATTATATCTAAAAAAAGTCTCCAATTAGGTTCAGTTACCGGAACAGAAAATTTTCTTATTACTGCTCCACCTAAAGAATCCGAAATTATTAAATTCAAAGATGAAATACTGAAATTATTCTCAACAATAAATATGAAGTTTATTCCTGAACAAATTATAGCTATTGCAGGAACTGCTACAACATTAGCCTGTATGAAATCCGGTTTGAGAGAGTTTCAAGAAGATAAAGTTGACAATAGCGTAATTACTATCCGGGAAATAGAACATATTATAAAAGTTTTAATGCAACTAAATCCAGCCGAAATTCTAAATAAATTTGGTCCGGTGATGCTTGGTCGTGAGGATATAATTTTTGCCGGAGCATTTATTCTTTATCAGTTCATGAAATACTTCGGGATTAAAAATGTTATTGTAAGCACGAGAGGAATTAGGTATGGTGCTATTATTAAATATATCAAAAGTTCAAATTAGGGGTTTACATTTTGAATGACAGTATTCTCTGCTTTGCTAATTAAATTTGGGTAATCAAGAGTGTAGTGTAATCCCCTGCTCTCTTTTCTCTGTAAAGCTGATTTAGTAATGATATGCGCACAAGCTACTAGATTTCTAAGCTCTAGAAGTTCAGAAAATATTTTTGTTCGCTTGTAAAAATCTTCAACCTCCAAATAGATCAAATGAATTCGTTTAGTAGCCCTTTCAAGCCTTTTGTTGCTTCGAACAATGCTTACATAATCCCACATTGTAGTTTTAACTTCCTTAAAGTTATGAGTAATTAAAACTTTTTCATCTGAAGTTAATGTTCCCGAATCATCCCAATCGGGTATGTCCGGAAAAATAATTTTATCTTCACGTAGAAAATGTTTAATATCAGAAGCAGCTCTATCTGCAAAAACAACAGCTTCCAACAATGAGTTACTTGCAAGACGATTTGCACCGTGCACACTAGTCATTGCTACCTCACCGCAGGCATACAAACCTTTTAACGAAGTTTTTGAGTATTCATCAACGGTTACACCTCCGCAAGAATAGTGTGCTGCAGGTACTACAGGAATTTTATCTTTTGTAATATCAATACCATGCTTCAGACAGTGTTCGTAAATATTTGGGAAATGATTTTTAATATCATCACTGTTTTTATGAGTGATATCAAGAAGAACGAATTCGTCACCGCTTTTTTTAAGTTCTGAATCAATTGCCCGGGCTACTATATCTCTTGGTGCCAGTTCTTTACGATCATCGTATTTGCTCATAAATTCATTTCCATTTATGGTCAAAAGTTTTCCGCCAAAACCTCTGACAGCTTCACTGATTAGGAAAGATTGTTCACCATTAAAACCAGCAGATGAACTATAGAATGCTGTTGGGTGAAACTGGATAAATTCCATATTAGCAATTTGTGCTCCAGCCCGATATGCCATTGCTATACCATCTCCTGTTGCAATTCTTGGATTAGTTGTATGCAGATAAACCTGACCTAATCCTCCTGTAGCTAATATGGTAGCTTTCGATATAATTTTAATAACCGAACCAGTTGATATATCAAGAACGTACGCACCCCAGCAAGTTCGGTTCTGAAGTGTAGCTGTTCTAAGATATTTTATGTTATGTTCTGTTATCAAATCTATTGCTATGGTATTCTCCATAACCATAATATTATTTATAGAGTTAACTCTTGTAACTAATGCCGATTCGATTTCCTTACCAGTAAAATCTTTAGCGTGGACTATCCTAGGTTTAGAATGACCGCCTTCCAAAGCGAGGTCAAGATCTCCTTCTGATTTTCTTGAAAATTGAATGCCTAAATTTATCAGATCTCTAATCCGGTCAGGTCCTTCCTCAACCATTATTCTTACCATCTTCTCGTTACATAGTCCTGCTCCTGCAATAAGTGTATCCTGAATATGCTTTTCGAATGAGTCATCTTTTGAAATTACTGATGCTATTCCTCCCTGAGCATAATTAGTATTCGATTCATTTTTATCTTTCTTGGTTACAAGAATAACATCCGCATAATCTGAGATTTTAAGTGCTGCAAACAATCCGGCAATACCGCTGCCAATTATCAGAACATCTGTTTTAAGTGAAGTTTTATTCATACGTTTCCATTAAAATGGCATTAAAAGTATTTATGAAATGGTCTATATTTTCCTTTGTTGCTATCAGAGGCGGAAGAATTCTTAATACGTTTACACTTGTGCAATTAACCAGAATTCCTTTTTCCCGGAATTTATCAACTAGCTCAGTACAGGAATTAAATAATTCAACTCCAAGCATAAATCCGGATCCTCTTACATCCGCTATTTTATCAGGATATTTTTTCTGCAATGAGGTTAATTCAGATTTAAAGTAATTACCAAGTCTTACAACCTCATTTACTAATCCATTGTTAAATACTTCATTCATTACAGCTAAACCAGCAGCACAGGCAACAGGATTACCTCCAAATGTAGTTCCATGATCTCCGGTTTGAAATATATTTTCATATTTTTTGCTTGTGATTAAAGCACCAAGGGGCAAACCACCACCAACTGCTTTTGCAACCAGAACCAGATCAGGTTTAATATTATTATAATGGTTGTAAGCAAAAGCTTTTCCTGTTCTGCCTATACCACTTTGAACTTCATCGGCTACTAGAGCAAAATCAAATTTATCACGAAGGTTTTTTATTTTTTCGACAAATTGATTTGTAGCTACCTTGATCCCTCCTTCACCCTGAATTAACTCAATGTAAATGGCTGCAGTCTTGTAATCAACATTATTCTCCAATTGATCAACATCATTAAACTCAATCTGCACAATATTTGGCAGTAAAGGCGCGAAGGTTTTCTTATATTTTTCTTTTCCGCTCAAACTCAGTGAACCATATGTTCTTCCATGAAAAGCATTTGAAAATGTGATTATTCTCTTTTCAGGTCCGAAAGATTTCCTGATTAATTTTAATGAAGCTTCAACAGCTTCAGTCCCGCTGTTTGCAAAGAATACTTTTGATAATCCTGAATATTTTACAAGTTTTTCAGCAAGTTTTATCTGTGGGGAATTTATGTAGTAATTAGATAAGTGAATAAACTTCTTTATCTGTTCTTCAATTGCCTTAATGATTTTTTTATTCCCATAGCCGAGTGCATTTACGGCAAGCCCAGCAAAAAAATCCAGATATTTTTTGCCATCCACTGAATAAAGATAAACTCCTTCACCGTGAGATATTTGAATCGGAATGCGCTTGTAAGTCTGAAGAAGGTAGGATTCTTCCTGTTTGAAAAAATTACTCTGATGATACATAAATTATATTGTTAAAACTATTACCGAACAAAAGTAAAGCAAAGTCCATAACAAAACAACGAATGAAGCAGCGGATATAAGTCCAAAAATTTTTGATTGGGCTTGAGTAATAAAGGCTTTAAAAACCAGAAAAATGCTCCAGAGGATTAAACTTGTTTCTAGTGATAGAAAAAAGTAAGCAATGTATTCTTTAATGATGAACGGTGTTGGGTTCAATGAAAATAGATAATCTCCAAAGATTACAAGTTCAAGCGGGAATAGCACAACAAGTCCGATAAGTAAAGGTATTTGTGCATAAATTATCAGAGAAAAAGTGTCTTTGAATCGTATTTGAATTTTATTCAGCTTTCCAAATAATTTATAAACATAAGAAAAAAGCAAATAGTATATTGTGATAATTCCGAGAACAATTAAATAGCTGTACTGTAATCCGATAGTTGATTGAAATTCACCAACACTGATCATAGCTATAAAGCTTGTATTAATTAAATATTTTACACTCACAAAGAACAGTATGAAAAAAATAAAATTTTTGTGCTCTGAAAAAATTATCGTGCGAAATGCTTTGGCGGGATTTTCGATAAGTGAACTCATCACTGTCCAGAGATCAATATTGTAAATTCTATCCCGAATATAAAACTTACAAGCCGAACAGACAGAATTGTAAAACGGATTTTCAGAGTTACAGTTAGGACAGGTAACCGAATTTTTCATAAACTTGTAAATAAATTTTTAGAAATAAAATCGGAATTTAGCCCGTGACGATCCGGTAATAAAATCTTCTTCAACAGTGAAGTCATATAAGTGCGCATCAACATAGGCGTCAACTAAATTTAATATATAGAGCAGGACAAGATAAATAGTGAAGTTATCTCTTTGATCCCTGTAAAAATCTCTATAACTCAAATAAGTATTATTTCCAGTCTCAATAAACAAATCTTTATAGTCTTTATAAAGATTATTGTTATAAACCCAACCAGAAATAAATAAAGCGCCTACACCCCAGATGACCGGTATTTTCCAATAGGATTCATTATAAAATTGTCCCAGTCCGGGAATAATAGCACTACGTGCAACAGCTCCCCAGGGAGATTTTTGCATTACGAATACAGTATCGGATGGTGAATTTTCTTCGGTAAGATTTTGACCGTATAAAAGAGTACTTACAAAAAGAAGTACAATAAAAATCTCAATTATAATTTTTGTTGATAATTTCAAATAGCTCAATTAATCGCTCTAATTCATCTCTTGAATAATACTCTAAAACAATTTCGCCACTTCCATCTTTTCTCTGAATACATTTTACTTTTGTTCCAAAAGTTACGCGAAGTTTATCTTCCACATTACGCAAATTCAGGTTGTACAAATTTGTTATTTCTTCTTCAGCTGTTGCGTTTTTTTTAATCTTTCGAGTGCCACCTTCATTTAATTCTCTTACAAGTCGTTCAACTTTCCGAACAGAAAGATTTTTACTAAGGATATTTTCAAGTAATTGTAATTGTAAAGCTTCATTTTCAAGATTGATTAGTGCTCTTGCGTGACCGGAAGAAATTTTATCCTTAATGAGCGCCTCCTGAATTTTTTGCGGCAGCTTTAACAGACGAATTGTATTTGCAACTGTTGTTCTATCCTTGCCAACTCTTTCTGCAATCTGTTCCTGAGTTAAATGACATTCATCCATTAATCTCTTATAAGCAGTTCCCACTTCAATAGCATTTAATTTTTCTCTCTGGATATTTTCAATCAGTGCAAGAGCAAGCATAAGCTCCTCTGAATCAACATCAATTATATAAGCCGGAATTTCTTTGAATCCAATTTCCCTGCAAGCCTGAAGTCTTCGCTCGCCGGAAATTAATTGATATTTGTGATCGGGAGTTCGCCTGACAGTAATTGGCTGAATCAATCCGTTTGTAAGAATAGATTTTTTCAGTTCGTCAAGTGAAACAGGATCAATGTTAAAACGAGGTTGATAAGGATTTCTTGAAATGAATTCAACAGAAATTTTTGCTAAAACATCAACCTGCTTTCCGTCATCATCTTTGACTTTGTTCAGATCAATTTCGGAATCATCATTCTTGATATATTCCTGAGGCTTAATAAGCGCATCCAATCCCCTTCCTAAACCTGTTTTCATTTTACTCATTTCTAAATGTGTTTACGGATTTTGCATTTCTTTCTATTAGTTCAGCGGCTAAAGCCATATAATTCTGTGCACCTGTTGAAACAGCATCGTATAAAATTATTGGTTTACCAAAACTTGGAGCTTCGGATATCCTGACGTTTCGGTTAATTACAGTTTTAAAGACTTTATCACCAAAATATTTTCTGACTTCTTCAGCAACCTGATGTGAGAGACGAAGCCGGGTATCAAACATAGTTAATAAAACACCTTCAATTGACAATCCATTGTTATAATACTGTTTTACAATATTGATTGTGTTTAGCAGTTGTCCTAATCCTTCCAAAGCAAAATACTCACATTGAACCGGAATAAGTACCGAATCAGCTGCAGTTAATGCATTTAATGTCAGAAGTCCAAGTGATGGCGGACAATCAATTAAAATATAATCATATCTTTCGTAAACTTCACGCAGCGCTTCTTTAAGGATCGTCTCTCTTTTGGGTAATTCTACCATTTCAATTTCTGCTCCGACTAGATTTATGTTTGAAGGGAGCAGATCCAAAAATGGCATATAAGAATCTATAATAACATCTTTAATATTTGCATTCCCAACAAGTACTTCATAAACAGAAGGATTGTGCTTGAAGATACTTAATCCCGATGATGAATTCGCCTGCGGATCAATATCAATAAGCAATGTTTTCATTTCTGCTGCAGCCAGCAGAGATGAAAGATTTATAGCTGTTGTTGTTTTGCCAACTCCTCCCTTCTGATTTGCAATTGCAATAATTTTTGTCATCTAATAGTAGTTAATCTTTCTGATTCAATAATGTTCTATAATTCTATCTCTTCTCCAAAATTGAGAACTCTTGCTTTAAATCCCTTTGCTTCGACTGTCTTTTTGAATTCATTTGGATCTGCACCAATTACAGGAAAAGTATTGTAATGAATCGGTATCGCCATTTTCGGAGAAACAAGTTCAACTGCTTTTGCAGCATCTGTTATACCCATTGTAAAATTATCACCGATTGGGAGTAACATATAATCAATGGGAGTCATTTCTCCTATTAATTTCATATCGTAAAACAATCCCGTATCACCGGTATGATAAATATTTTTTCCGTCAGCAGATATAATAACTCCTGAAGGTTCACCGCCATAATGATTATCAGGCGTTAAGGAACCGTGGTGAGCAATTGTAAATTTAACTCTGCCGAATTCAAAATTATGTCCACCACCAATATGCATATTATGTGCTTTAAATCCTTTTGACTTACAATATTCAGCTAATTCATTAACACAAATAAACATTGATCCGCATCTTTTAGCTATTTCAAAACCATCACCAAGATGATCGCCGTGTGCGTGTGTCAGTATTATGTAATCAGCAGCAACATCTTTCGCTTTAACCGGCGAAGTTGGATTTCCATTTAGAAATGGATCAATCAGAATTTTTTTACCAGCAAAGGTAGTCAGCTGAACAGCCGAATGGGAAAAATATCTTAATTTCATTTTACCCCTCCTGATTTTGTTAATAAATAATTTTTTGAATCTGTGTCTTTTACAAAAATAGCGTATATATTTTTCTTATTCGAATGAAAAATTAATTCTCTTAAATTGAAAAAAGAACTTTCAGAAAACCAAGAATTGCCTGAAGAGGTTTCATTTTACTTTTTTCATCTCCATAAATAGTTGGGATATCAACAAAACCGATTTTATAACCTTTTTTGGCTGCTTTTATAAGAATTTCACTTTCAGCTTCAAATCCGGAATATTTAATTTTTATTTCTCTCAATACATTTGTTCTAATAGCTCTGAAACCACACTGACTATCAAGTATTTCCTGACCGGTTTTTAAAGTTAGTAGAAACGAAGTTATTTTGTTACTTATCTTTCTTGGCAACGGCATCTCTTTAAGATTCTTCAAACGATTTCCTATTACAATATCGAATGAGTTCAGTCCTTTGATAAGTTCCGGAATATATTTAGGATCGTGTTGAAGGTCCGCATCAAGAGTTACTACAGATTCAAAACCGGACGAAACAGCTGATTCAAAACCAATTTTAAGAGCTTTACCTTTACCATAATTCTTTTCAAGGTCAATAAATTTTACGTTTAATTTCTTTCTCTCATCCGGATAAGAATCATCAGTTGAACCATCATTTACTGCAAAGACAAAGTTTACATATTTAAGTGTTTCATCAAGAACAAGATTCAAAGTTTTTTTCTCATTGAAAAAAGGAATAACAGCACAGACTGAATCAGCTGCTTTGCTTATGTACTTTGAATTGTTCAAATAAAGTTTTCCAGCCTTTTGGAGTTGGAGTAACCAGAGCTTCTTTAAGTTTTTTCCTAAGAGAATCTTTCGATAAACCTGAAGTTAATTTTCCGTTCTCAGCAATTGATATGCTGCCTGTCTCTTCAGAAACTATAACGCTTATAACATCTGCCTGTTCACTTATTCCAAGACCGGCACGATGCCTCATACCAAGGTTTTCACCATCAACCTGAGTTGTAGCTGAAAGAGGTAAAGTGCAACGTGCTGCTTCAACAACATTTCCTTTTATTATTACAGCACCATCGTGCAGCGATGATTTGGGAAAGAAAATTGAAGTCAATAAGGATTTACTTAATCTGGCTCCAAGTACTTCTCCTGACTCAATATAAGTCCTGATTCCGGTTTCTCTTATTATCACAATTAAAGCACCGTATTGTCTTTGCGAAAGTTCAAAAGTAGCATCTACGATAATATCAGCCGATTCAGTCATATCGTGCTTACCGAAAATTTTAATTATGGGATTTCTGGCAAGTATGACTAATAACCTTCTGATTTCTGGTTGAAACAGAATCACAAATGCTATTACCCAGATATCAGTTACTAATTTCAACAACCAGCTCAAAGCTCTGAACTGAGCAGCCTGAGCAACAAATGAAATAAGAAGAATTATTATGAGTCCTACGAATATTTGTGCAGCAATTGTTCCTCTGAGAAGTACGTATAGTTTGTAAATAATGAATCCAACAATCAGGATATCAACCAGGTCGAGAAATGTGACTGTAAGAAAACCTATTTTAAAAAGTTCGAACATTAATTTCTGATTAAAGTATTAAATAGTTTACAAGTCTGTACTGCTTTTATGATATTGTGGGTTCTGATAATTCTAACTCCTTTGATCAATGAAAAAGAATTAATAGCATTTGTCGCATCATCTCTATCTTCGATAGACAAATTTAAGATATTTCCGATAAAAGATTTTCGTGATACGCCAACCATTAATGGAAGTCCTAAAGACTTAAAATCCTCAAGACGTTCAATAACTAAGAGGTTATCTTCTAATCTCTTGCCAAAACCAATGCCCGGATCGATAATAATCTTTTCAATTCCGTGATTGAACGCTTTTTCACTTTGAGCAGTAAGATAATCATAAACCTCAGAAACAACATCCGCATAAGCCGGCGAGTCTTGCATAGTCTTCGGTTTACCTTTGATATGCATTATTATCATAGCTGCATTGAAAGTCCGGACTATGTCAAAAATTTCCGGTTCAAAAGTTCCTCCGCTAATATCGTTTACTATCAAAGCGCCATTTTTAAGAGCCTCTTCTGCAACTTTGGCTTTTGTTGTATCTATTGAAATAATTGCATCAGATTTTTGTTTAAGTATTTCAGTGATAACCGGAATAACTCTTTTAAGTTCTTCTTTTTCACTCACAGGATCAGAGCCAGGTCGTGTTGATTCACCGCCGACATCAATAATATCAACACCCTCTTCGATCATCTCAAGTGCATAACTTAATGCTGAAGACTTATCAGTGTATTTTCCTCCGTCTGAAAAAGAATCAGGTGTAACATTGAGAATACCCATTACATAAGCATAATTAAAATCAAAACTCTTTTTACCAATTTTATAATTAATTATTTCACTCTTCTCAAAATTCTGAACTGCTTTGATAATTTCCGATTTAACATTCTGACTCAGTTGTAACGTGGTTAAATATTCTAGAATTTCTTTAAATGAGCCACAGACTAAAACATCGTTCCCGGCAAAAAAAATATTCGGCTGACTTATTTGATTCTCAATGGCTAACAACTCTGATGGAATATGCCTTACCTCCACACCAAACAATCCATAATGTAAAATAAGTGAGAATTTATATTTTTCCTTAAAATGACTGAATGTTTTTTTATTTGAAAGGTTGATTACCTGTGAGATCAATTAATTCTGAACCTTGAATTTTATGAAGTTTAATTTTATAAAATTAACGACTTAAATAAGAAGTATTATTTCACCAGATTTTTTAATTCAGCAGTAGCTGCAGTTATATTGTCCGCATCAAAGATTGCGGAACCTGCTACAAAAACATCAACACCTGCTTTTTTTGCAGCAACAATGGTCTGCTTATTAACTCCGCCATCAATCTCAATTAAGTAACCAGCATTAAGTCTTGTTCTAAGTTCAACTGCTTCCTGAATCCTTCTGATAGAATTAGAAATAAATTTCTGTCCGCCAAAACCAGGATTTACAGTCATAATTAAGAGAAGATCAATGTACTCAGCAACATCAATTATACTGTTAACAGGTGTTGCAGGATTAATTACAACTCCAGCTTTACAACCAAGTTCTTTTATTCTGTTTATTGATCTGTTAAGATGAACGACTTCTTCCACGTGAACAGAAATATAGTCAGCACCAGCTTCAGCAAAAGCCTCAAGAAAATTATCTGGCTTCTCAATCATTAAATGAACATCAACGGGTAATCTGGTAGATTTTCTGGTGGCTTTAACAATTATCGGTCCGATAGTAATATTAGGAACAAAATGTCCGTCCATTACATCGCAATGAATCCAATCAGCACCTCCCATTTCAGTTAATCTTATCTGCTGGGCAAGATTAGAAAAATCTGCTGATAATATTGAAGGAGCAATAATAGCCATAATCAGTTGTCCTCTTCACTTAAAATATTTTGATCTGCTGGTTTAGTTACAAAAAGATCAACAGCATTTCCCGGATTTAAGGAATTTCCACTGCTGGGATATTGATCAAGAATAGTATTTGGTAAAAGAGTTGAAGAAGGCTGGTAGTTTATTTTCCCGATTACCAAAGAACTATCAGCAAGTATTTTTCGTGCTTCGGTAAGAGATTTTCCGATTAAATCAGGAACAATAATAGTTCCACCGCCTCTGCCTGCACTTATTGTTACTCCAACAAATTCACCCTGTTTTACAAGAGTTCCTTCTTCATATTGCTGATCAAAAATCATATCTTCAGGCTGACTCGAAGGAATTCTTTCTACTCTTCCGAGCTTCAAACCTAAACGCTCGAGTGCAAACTTTGCATCGAGAATAGATTTACCTTTTAACAAAGGCACAGTAACAGTTTTTACTCCACCGCTTACGAAAAGATAAACGGTACGACCTTCCTTCACTACAGCACCAGCATCCGGTTTTTGAAAAAATATTGCTCCAACAGGAACCTGAAGCCCATACGAAGTATCACTTATTAAAGGCTCAAACCCATCTTTTTCCAAAATGTCAATGGCTTCAGAAACATTAAGTCCGACAACTTTCGGAACAGTTGTTTCAGGCGAACTTACAAACCATGGCATAATCAGATTATCAAGAAGAAGGATAAATAGAATAAAACCTGATACGATGTATAAAATCTTCCTGGTTAGTGAGTTTTGAAGGAAATTTTTCATAAATCAAATATATCAATTGCTGTTTTCTTAAACAATTAACATGGTTCGGATAATCAATTGGTTGCTTGTATGCATGACTGCATGATAATGAGTATTCGACTTCCACAATCACACATTCATCTGATTATGCATTATTGTCTTCTTGCTTTTACGCTTCAGCATCACTTAATTTGATTATTAGAATTTACAGTGAATGAGAATGTTACAGAATTATTTCTTTTTAAATAGATTTTTATTCGAGGCAAAACTTTTACTTGAAGATTCGAAAATAGAGGAAATATTTTCGCAGGAAAAAAGTAAGCTTGTAATAGTTGTTTCAAAGAATGGTGAAGAACACTATTTAGAGCTTTGCGTTATACCGGGTAACTCTTATCTGAATATCAGAAGAAATTATTCACGTGCAAAAAAGAATACAATGAATTTTTTTAATGAAGTGATTAATGATAAAATACGCTCTTTAGAGATTGCAAAAGATGACCGGATAATAAAAATAAAATGCGCCTACTCTGAAATCTATTTTGCAATACGGGGAAAGTTCACTAATGTATTCTGCATTGATGAGACTGATAATCTGTTATCATTCAAATCTGTTGACGAACAAATTCTTTTAAATATGAAGAAGGAATTCACTCAGAAGTTATTCCTGAGCGGATACAATCAAATCGACATTTCATCTGAAAACACTGAAAACTACTTCGAAGATATTCGAAAAAAATATCCTATACTTGGCAGTGAAATTATTAAAGAAGTAAAATCCCGTTTAAAAAATGATGGCAGTGATAATAATTCTGAATTGTTAATTGAAGTACTTAATGAAATAAGATATTCAAAACCCTGTGTTTTCATTGATGAGAAAGAGCAGGAAGTACACATTGGTTTTGAAAATTTCAAAAGCTTTCAGTTAACTGAAAAGAAATTTTTCGAAAGCATTATTGAAGCAGTGAATTTTCTGCTTTCTAAAAGATATTATCTCGGAGATAAATATTCTAAAGAAAAGATTATCAGAAATCATCTTGAAAGAGAAATCAAAAAGGTTACTTCAAAAATTCAAAATCTGCAGGGTTTAATTGAAAGAGGAACAAAAGAAAAAGAGTATAGTAAATTTGGTCAATTGCTGCTCGCAAATCTTGGTTTAATAAAAAACAGAATGAACTCTATTGTTGTTGATGATATTTTTTCTAATGGAGAAAAAGTTAAGATTGATTTAAATCCTTCCCTTTCACCTCAGAAAAATATTGATTACTATTTTGAAAAATCACGTTCCGAAAAAATTGCCTTTGCTAAAAATCTGCAGCTTTTGGAAAACTCTAAAAAAGATTTTGAGCGATTAAAGAATTTGGAAGATTCTTTAGCTGAAATAAAATCAATAAAAGAACTGGATGATCTAATGAAGAAATTAAAAATAAAGCAACCACAGGAATCTGAAGCTAAAGATGATTTGACTTCAAAGTTCAAACAATATCTAATTGAAGGTAAATACAAAGTCTTTGTTGGAAAAGATAGTAAAAGCAATGATCTTCTCACCACAAGATTTGCAAAACAAAATGATTATTGGTTTCATGCAAGAGGATCTTCAGGTTCTCA
>JACAFA010000164.1 GCA_013388525.1 Ignavibacteriaceae bacterium
AAATACATCTCTCGTGGCGAGAAAGTGAGAATTTTTGTTCAATCCGGAGAACACAAACTCAAAGCAGAAAAAGTATTAAAAGATTGTGACGTAAGTTTATCAAATATTGAATTCTTCATAAAGAAAACAGATCGCTGCTGGCTGAGAGATTCCGGACCAATGTTCGTTAAAGAAGGCAATGAAGTTGTCGCACTCGATTTTAAATTTAATGCCTGGGCAAAGTATGATGATTACAAACTCGATGATAAAATTCCATCATTCATATCAGAAAAATTAAATTTGAAAAGAGTTGTTGCGGAGTATAATGACAAACAGGTGGTTCTTGAAGGAGGTGCAATCGATACAAATGGAAAAGGAACTCTTATTACAACTGAAGAATGTCTTCTCGATGAAAAAGTTCAAACTCGAAATCCCGGATTTACAAAATCAGATTATTTCGAAGTCTTCAAAAAATATTTTGGTATTTCAAACGTCATCTGGTTAGGAAAAGGAATAGTTGGTGATGACACTCATGGTCATATTGATGACCTTTGTAGGTTTGTTAATGAAGATACAGTCGTTCTTGTCTCTGAAGACGATCAAGCTGATGAAAATTATATTCTGTTGAACGAGAATAAAGAAAGACTTCAGAATATCAGATTACCAAACGGTTCAAAGTTAAACGTGCTGCATCTGCCAATGCCTTCGCCTCAGATTTTCAAAAGACAAAGACTTCCCGCAAGTTATGCTAATTTCTATATTTCAAATTATGCCATTCTCGTTCCAACCTTCAACGACCCGAATGATAAAATTGCGTTGGGGATATTATCTGAATTATTTTCTGACAGAAAAGTAATAGGAATTCATTCCGTTGATCTCGTTTGGGGATTGGGAACGCTTCACTGCTTGACTAAAGAGCAGCCTGCCTGATAAAGAATTATCAAGATTTCTTGCGAAATTTGCATATTTTTTTTGGAATTCCTTCTCGCCACATTTAATTTTGATTAGTAAATTTTTTTATCATTTTAATCAATTCATACAGGAGAAACAGGTATGGTAATAGCAGTTCCTAAGGAAATCCTGCCTGGCGAAAATCGAGTAGCGTGTGTCCCCGATGTAGCTTCCAAACTTATAAAATCCGGTTTCCAGGTTCACATTGAAAAAGATGCTGGAATAAATGCCGGTTTCACAAATGAAATGTACGAAAAAGCAGGGGCTAAAATCGTAAATCTGAATGAACTTTATTCTTCAGCAGATATTGTTGTAAAGGTTCAGCGGCCTCTCGATCATCCGGCAGCAGGAAAAAATGAATTGGACTTGCTTAAAGAAGGAACAATTCTAATTACTTTTCTTTATCCATTAAACTATCCCGATCTTGCACAGAAATGTGCAGCAAAAAAGATCAATGTAATTTCAATGGATATGATTCCGAGAACAACACTAGCCCAAAAAATGGATGCGCTCAGTTCGCAGGCAAACATTGCCGGTTACAAGAGTGTTATAATGTGCGCAAATACACTCGGCAAAATATTTCCGTTGATGATGACTGCCGCAGGCACAATTTCACCGGCAAAAGTTGTAATAATGGGTGCTGGTGTTGCAGGTCTTCAGGCGCTCGGAACGGCAAAACGTTTGGGTGCAGTTGTTGAAGTATCAGACATCCGTGCAGCAGTTAAAGAAGAAGTAATGAGTCTTGGCGGAAGATTTATTGAAGTTGAAGGTGCAGAGGATATGCAGGATGCCGGTGGCTATGCAAAAGAAGCTTCAGAAGAATTTCTGAAAAAACAAAAAGCTCTGATTTTTAAACATGTAACGGAAGCTGATATCGTTATCACTACCGCACTCGTTCCCGGTAAGAAAGCTCCCGTTCTTGTTACTGAAGAGATGGTAAAAAATATGAGACCGGGCAGTGTTGTACTTGATATGGCTGTTGAGTTTGGCGGTAACTGCGAGGTTAGTGAAAAAGGGAAGACAGTTAAGAAACACGGAGTAACAATTATTGGTGAGCCAAATCTTCCGAGTCTTGTTCCAACGCACTCAAGTGAAATGTATTCAAAGAACATTCTTGCATTGCTTCAGCATATTGGTAAAGAAGGTAAAGTTGAGTTAAAGCTTGAAGATGAAATTGTTAAAGGATCACTAATTACCCACAATGGTGAAGTAATTCATGATAGAATAAAAGGATTACTAAAATAATTTTAGTTGATAAAAAGATTTTTATAATTATTAAATAAAAGGATATTTATATGGAAGTTTATTTATTTCTAATGCACATTTATGTATTTGTCCTGGCGATTTTTGTCGGATTTGAGTTGATCACAAAAGTTCCCCCGACTCTTCATACTCCACTTATGTCAGGTTCAAATGCAATTTCCGGTATCACAGTAGTAGGTGCTATTTTAAGTGCAGGACTGGAGCAATTTACTATTAGCACAATTTTAGGAATGGTTGCGGTGATATTTGCAATGATAAATGTTGTGGGAGGCTTTCTTGTAACGGATAGAATGTTAAAAATGTTTAAGAAAAAGTAAGGGGTAAAAATGCGTATAGCTATTGAAATAACTTATCTGGTCTCTTCTATACTTTTTATTTTTGGAATTAAATTTCTCGGATCTCCGAAAACCGCAAGACGCGGAAATCTTTATGCAGCTATTGGAATGTTCCTTGCAATTGCTGCAACATTGCTCGATAGTGAAGTACTAACTTATGAATGGATTATAATTGGTGCTCTTATCGGTTCTTTAATTGGTCTTCTGCTTGCATTAAAAACTCCAATGACCGGAATGCCTCAGATGGTTGGTATGTTAAATGGATTTGGCGGAGGTGCATCTACTCTGGTTGCGCTCTCTGAATATTTCAGGTTAAACCCAAATTATCCGGTTGATACAGGCTTACCTTTTAATCTTGCAATAGATACAGGAATCGCAATTGTTCTGAGTCTTCTTATTGGTGGTGTTACTTTCACCGGATCTATGATTGCTTTTGGTAAATTACAGGGAATTGTAACCGGCAAAGTTGTTAAATATCCTCTTCAACATCCGTTAAATTTAATTCTAATCTTAGCAGTCCTTACTGGCGGTGTGTTTGTCCTAATTGATCCAACAAATATTACTTTAGTATTAATTATAACAGCAATTTCACTTGTTTTAGGTGTATTACTTGTTCTACCGATTGGTGGTGCAGATATGCCGGTTGCAATTTCTTTACTGAATTCTTATTCAGGACTTGCCGGTTCAACAACAGGTTTTGTTCTTGGGAATAATGAATTGATAATTGCGGGTGCTCTTGTGGGAGCATCAGGAATTATTCTTACAAACATAATGTGCAAAGCAATGAACCGTTCGCTAATGAATGTTGTTCTTGGTGGATGGGCTTCTGCCGGTGCTGAAGGTCCTGCTGCAGAAAGTAAAGCACACAAAGGAACAGCAAAATCAATCGATGCAGAAGAACTTGCAATGCTTCTTGATAGTGTGAGCAGTGTTGTTATCGTTCCGGGATATGGAATGGCAGTTGGGCAGGCACAGCACGCTGTTAGAGATTTGATGAATGTTCTGGAAAAGAAAGGTGTTAAAGTCAGATTTGCAATTCATCCTGTTGCAGGAAGAATGCCCGGGCATATGAATGTACTTCTTGCTGAGGCTCAGGTTCCTTATGATAAACTTCTTGCAATGGAAGATATAAATGATGATTTCCCGAATACTGATGTTGTAATTGTAATTGGCGCAAACGATGTTGTTAATCCTGCTGCAAGACATGACCAGAGCAGTCCGATTTACGGAATGCCAATACTTAATGTTGATTACGCAAAAACAGTTGTGATAAACAAGCGTTCATTAAATGTTGGTTACGCAGGAATTGATAATGAACTCTTCTTCTACCCAAATGCACTTATGTATTTTGGTGATTCCAAAGAAGCAATGAGTAAACTGGTTAGTGAAATTAAAGCATTGTAATTAGAACTTATTATTTCCTAAATAAAATAACCCCCGTTATTTGCTTCGGGGGTTTTTTATTAACTGAACCATGTATAACACTTCAACAATAACTCTTCTTGGAATTTCTAACGAAGCAGTATCATCTTCCTCGAACTCATAAATCCTTGTCCTGAGCTTGTCGAAGGATTCTCTGCCAAAAGTTGGTAGACATACACACCGCTTGCAAGATTCGAAGCGTTGAATGTAACTTCTTGTCTTCTGCTTGTTAGAGTTGTTCTATGTTTCAGGAATTTTTTTATGGATATGTATACCGAATGGAGGTTTTATGTCGAGTGCAGAAATGATTGAAAGCCGCTTTTTATTTCATCTCAAAATGAATCCTTCTTTTTAATGATTCAAAACTATAGCTGCGTATAAAATTTAAGTCAATTAGCAATAAGCCAATTGGTAACTCTTCTCGCTTATCAATTTTATTAAACATTTCTATCTCATCTTCTCCATTTATATTAAAAGTATGCCACCAGGACGTATCAAAATGAACTACAAGAGGCGGTGCACCGACACTTCTTATAAGCGAGTCAACTATATGGATTGGTGTGTATGAATCTATT